>NZ_QPQX01000019.1:0-39712 GCF_005234805.1 Enterococcus sp. ARL09-542 | reverse complement strand
ATCCTGCTGAAATTGCTTTCCTTTAAAATGACTCATCGTCATTCCTCCTGCTATCTTTTTCTATTATTCTACCTTATCTGATAGTAGATTTAAAACTTTGCAACAGAACCGAGCGGAATATAAAGAAAAGAGAAAAGTAATTAAACGCAAAAAATGTAGAACTTAAAAAATATAAAGAGGAACAACCGTTAAAATTAGGAATGATGTTGTGTAAACATTATAATTGCTATGATATAAATGAAGTATTAAAGAAAGCAAATTTAAACCAATTTTGTGAACAGAAAAGCCTTAGTCACTATGACCAAAACTACGGACGAAACTATGACCAAAAGTAGGTACTAAATTATGACCGAAAATAGGTCCAAAATGGATTTTTTTATGATATCAAAAATTATGAAATGATTTTGAAAGAAAACCAGTTGGCACAGCCAACTTAGCCACCTTCCTGTAGGAAGGTGCTATCAGTTTTCCCTTATGCTCTTTTCTTTCTTTTTTGTTTCATATGTCAAATGCCATTTTGAAATGTACCATCTTAAGAAATTTATCCTTAAAAACAATTGCGTTATTGGATAAAAAGATGCACATTATCTTAAAAAAGGAATCAAATATGATGAATTTAGTGGCTAGCATATCGTGTGATTAAGATACTTTATAGTGTAAGTTGAAGGAGAAAAAATATTTAAAATATACTTCCCATTTCAGTGGGAAGTAAAATTAATCTTGTTGTTTCTACTAGTAATGTATCTTTTTGGAAACTATGTAACGATGTAAACAAGATTTTTTTCAGAAGAAAAAACGATAAAAGTTGTGATAAACGATTTAAAAAATAGGAGAAAATATATCAAGCGCATGGTATGAAACGCACATTTAAAAAGATTCGACTAACTAAAAAAATAAGTTTACAAAGCATTGTTGTGTATTACAAGTGATCTATACACTGAAAAATGATAGAGAAAATCTGATACGTCCGCAACAATGGACAATTGAAAATGAAAGTGAGGAAATTGGAAGAATGGCTGATGAAAATAAAGTTGTTCCGCTTGAAACACTAGTGATAAATAAGGAGGAGTTTGAGCAACTTTTTCTTGATTTTTTTGTTCAATATGACAGGATTTATGATTTTAGTTCGTCACTAGATTTATTTGAATTAGAGGCAGAAATAATAGAAAACAGTCGAGAGGAGAATGGTAAAATCATCATTTCAGTAGAAAAATTCAATGAATTATTCTCAGAAACATTTGAAATAGATACAGATTATTATCAACCACAAGAAGTTTTCCAATCATTTAGAAATCAGATTATTCGCTCAGGTAAGACCGTAAACTGAAAAACAATAAAAGAAACGTTGAAAGAATAATTATTCCTTCAACGTTTCTTTTTTAGAATGTTTTAATGACCAAAGCAGTTTCATTGTCAGGCTTAGGTAATTCATGAAATCCCGTATTTATAGTGCTCAATTGATCAACTAACCATGTTTTACTTTTTGAATTGTAGATAAATCTAAAATTAATATCGTTATTATCGTGTTGAAGGGGCGTCTCCAAATAATCTGCTGTATATTCATAGTCAACGTAACCTGCTAATACAAAAGAGAGTGATCCATTATTTAGTGTCAGATTTAATGGGCGGTCGTAAGCTTTTATTTTTTTTAACGTCATATTATACATATCTTCAGCCATAAAAGTTGAGTTCGTGATTTCATCTTGGGTTTCATTGAAAAAGTTATCCGAATAATCGCTTATTTTTGAAAAGTCTTTATTGGCACCAGCCTCAAAAAACTGTTCAACTTTTTCAGTATAAAGTTGTGCTAACGCTCCTTTTTCAATATTAGCTTTGATATTTTCATGTCTATCAATTTGTGTGCTGTTCAGTAAGGGAAGAGCAGCTTTTAGTTTTATATCGTCTTGATTTCTTTCAATTTCAATTGACAAAATCTTTTCAGTAGATTCAGTTTCTGATAAAGGGACATCTAGCTTTTTATCATGATAATAAGCTTCAAATCCATCTGGAACCGGAAAAAAATGTATTGGGTAATTCTTTTCTGAGCTTGTTGTACTAGTTTCCGTACTTGTAGAACTTGTGTCAGAAGTGGTACACCCACTTATAGTTCCGATGAGTAAAGCGCAGGTTAGAATGATTGCAAATTTCTTCAAAAAAATTCCTCCTTAAAAATTGAATGTGGACTAATACTAGTCCCATTGTAGCATACCAAATCTTTAAGATTAATAAGAAAAAGGACTAATTTTAGTCCAAAAGGTGTGCTATTCTTGAAAGAGGAAAAAATTATTGATAAAGAAAATGTAATCGGTAGCAATATTAGACGAATCCGATTAGAAAAAGGAATTGGTCAAACCGAACTGATTAGAGACCTACAGCTCAGGAAAATCGCTATAACTAGGGAAACATTGGTTAAGATCGAAGGCGGCCGCCAACACATTAAGTTGGATCAATTGAGAGCTATTAGAGATGTTCTACAGGTGTCTTATGAAGATTTGCTTCAATGACTACTTGTAGTCATTTCGTTTGAAATTATTATGTTACACCCTTATATGTCATTAAGAAATACTGGTATAATAATGAATGGGATATGTAACGATAGGGTATGATGTTATGTTGCCTAATAAATTGTGGATCAAAATACAAGAACGGGGGGATATCCTTGTATAAGGCATATGAATTGGATTTTACAAATGCTGACTTAAATGCATTCTCCTCAAGCTCGCAATCATATACACATGTAGTAAATCAAATAAATCACAACCAAAAATCTATTAACAAGAGAATAGAAAATCTATTTGAAAGTGAAAATGATTTAGTTGATTATTATTCTAAGGACAGCAAAATTTTAGATGCAGACGAAATTATTAAAGATTGGTTTCCAACTATAAAAGCAGATATTTTTATATCTCACTCTCATGCTGATGAAAAATTAGCTATACGTTTTGCATCATGGCTATTTGAAAATTTTGGTCTTACTGCATTTATTGATTCTTCGGTTTGGGGATACAGTTCTGATTTATTAAAAAAAATAGACCAAAAATATTGCTATAAGGAACAAACAAAAACATATGATTATGATAAAAGAAATGTAACAACTAGTCATGTTCATATGATGCTTTCTACAGCTTTAAATAATATGATTGATAGTACAGAATGTCTGTTTTTTCTTAATACACCTAATTCAATTAGTTTGAGCAATGAAATTACTAATGAACAGAAATTTACGTATTCCCCATGGCTGTATAGCGAACTGACGACAGCTTCAATAGTGGAAAAAAAGAATCCTCGATTGGAAAGTAATCCTCAAATGATCACCGAGGATGTTAGAAGTATTATAAAGCACTATTCTTCGCAAGAAAATCTGCAAATAAAATATTCTTTAAATTTAAGTAAATTAACTTATTTACGAAAAGCTGATTTGAAAAAATGGGCTTTAGATGCTATGGAATGCACTAAAGGAAGTAATACATTAGATATTTTATATAAAAACACCATTTTCAATAATCTCTAATCAATTTACTGAATCGAAAGGAATCGGGTAGAATGGACAAGAAAGTTTTAATAAAGAGGTACTCTGAAGCTATTGAAAAAGGAAATGCAGCAATATTTGCAGGTGCAGGATTATCGATGTCACAAGGGTATGTAAGTTGGCCGGAACTACTTAATGATCCTGCAACAGAAATCGGGTTGGATTCTAAAAAAGAAACAGACTTAGTTACTCTGGCTCAATATTATAAAAATGAAAATGGTGGATCAAGAGGAGTTTTGAATCAGATACTTATAGATAATTTTGGTGAAGAATTAGAAATATCTGAAAATCATCGAATACTAGCAAGTTTACCTATTGAAACTTATTGGACAACTAATTACGATCATCTAATAGAAAATTCAATCCGAGAAGCTTATAAGAACCCTCAGGTTAAGAAAAATTATACTCAGTTAGCAACAACTAATCCAAATGTGGATACAATTGTTTATAAAATGCACGGTGATATAGATGATGTTAGTTCGACAGTAATAACAAGAGATGATTATGAAAAATATGATGATGATTCATACGCGTTATTTAAAGAAACTTTAAAAGGAGATTTGTTAACAAAAACTTTTCTCTTTTTAGGATTTAGTTTTACAGACCCTAATTTAGAAAGAATTTTATCAGATATAAGATGGGTTTTGAGAGAAAACCAAAGACCTCATTATTGTATAATGAGAAAAATATTAAAGGAAAATTTTGTCGATTCTGAGGATTTTTTTGATCAAGAGAGATATAATTATGAACTGACAAAAAGAAGACTACAAATAAATGATTTGTCCAGATTTTCGATAAACGTTGTTGAAGTAGATGATTATTCTGAGATTACTGATATTTTGAAAAGTATTAGAAAAAAGTATTTGAGAAAAACTATTTTTATTTCGGGAAGTGCTGTTGATTATACTCCATTTAAATCTGAATCGAAAGGATTAAAATTTGTCGAGAAATTAGCATATAGGCTTTCTGAATCCGGTTATAGAATAGTATCAGGTTATGGACTTGGAATTGGTAATAGTATTGTTTCAGGAGTTCTAAAGCAGAGAAGAAATTTAAAAAAAAATAACATACAAGACGTACTTTCTTTGAGACCACTTCCTATTGATATGCCTCATGAGTGGAGAAGATATCGAGAAAACATTATTGCAGAGTCTGGGATTAGTATTTTTGTTTTTGGAAACAAACGTGAATCAGGTGAAATAGTTACAGCAGATGGAGTGATTGAAGAATTTGAATTATCTGTTCAAAATGAAAATATAGTAGTTCCGATTGGATTTACCAAAGGTGCAAGTAAGGTTTTGTTTGATAAGATTCAAGAGAATTTCAGTGATTATTTTGATAATTCCTTAAAAAGTAAATTTCAAGCGCTAGAAAAATTAGATACTGAAGAAGAAGTAGATAAAAAAGTTGAACAAATTGTCAGTTTAATAAATAGTATTCAGGAGGATTAATATGGTGAGAAGGGTTTTTTTTAGTTTCCATTATGCAGATGTAACAAGAGCAATGGTAGTTAGAAACAGCTGGACTTTACGAGGAACAAAGGAAGCTGGTTTTGTAGATAAGGCTGAATTTGAGAAAGTTAAACGTAATGGAGATATTGCTATAAAAAACTGGATAGATAATCAATTAATTGGAACATCAGTGACTGTGGTGCTGATAGGTAAAGAAACTCTTGATCGAGAATATGTTAAATATGAAATTCAGGAGAGTTATAAGCGAGGGAATGCTATTTTGGCCGTTAATATAGGTAAAATAAAAGATTTTAACCAGATGACAACTACTAGTCAATCAGTAATTAAAATAATTGGGCAAAAACCAGATGGAAAATATTTGTGGTTTGACGAAATTATTGATGGCCAATATGATTATATAAGTGATGATGGATACAACAATTTAGGAACTTGGATTGACAGCGCAGCATACAAAAAAGGTAAATAAAGAGTTGGAACTGTCTACCATCTAATAACATGCTATTTTTTCACTTGCTTATTCCTGTATCTTTAAATAGTAGATATTTTTTATCAGTTAATTCATCAAACTGAATTAGGAACAGACATAATTCTATAGATAAGTAAAACTCTACGATAAAAAATATTTAATTCTTATATTTGTTTATAAAGAACAGTTATATATTTTCTGCCAAATGCACGCCACGCAACTTGAATGCGATTATAATAACAATCAAGATGAATTAGCATCAATAAAGTGATTAACTCTATACAAAAATCGTTGAAATACCAACTATCTTTATTTATTTTTAATAAACTTAACTTCATGGTTGAAATAGAATAACTTGAATCCTCAAATAACTTCTCTACCTGCTATTTTGGATACGATATTGGCTACGTTACCGATGATAGTACTTGATAATATACACTGTCAGTATATGGTAGTTTGTCAAATGAATTATCTATACAAAGCTTATCCCTCTCTCTTGATTCCAAAAAGAGTCATTGGAAGGCAGTGTTGGGTAAACCTGTTATAGGAGCTAGAACCCTTGATATATAAGGGTTCTAGCTTTTTTGTTTTGCCTGTATACTAGAAATGACCAGATTTTGACCAGCTCTTTTACTGATGAGCCATCATATCAGCAAAGTCTTGACCTGTTTTCTTAGGTGCATTATTTGTAATATGTGCATAAATGTCTAATGTCACTTTACTATTTTCATGCCCTAATCGTTGTTGAACTACCTTGACAGATTCTCCTGCTTCTAATAATAAACTAGCATGTGTATGTCTAAACCCATGAGGTGTAATACGAGGCAAGTTATATTTTTTCAAAATATATCTTAACCAATCATTAACAGTGTTTGGAATGTATAGAGTGTTTTTAACTGTTGTAAAAACATGTTGCTCTTTAGAGCTAGTATTGTATCCAAGTTTTAAATACTCTTCTTTTTGCTGTAATTTCCAGTTGTTGAGGATAGAAAGAGTCTCAGTATCTAAAGAGATAACTCGTCTAGAAGCTCTTGTTTTCGGAGATTGAATTATAACTTTACCAAATTCATCTACAGCAAGAGTTTTATTGACATGTAGTTCTTTATTAAACGTGTCTATGTCTTTCCACTGTAAAGCGAGTACTTCACTCTTTCTCATACCTGTGTATGCCAATAATCTGAAGAAGGCGTATTGTTTCATGTTACCAAAATCTTTAAAAGCATCCAGTAAATTATTAAGCTCCTCTTTTGAGTAAAATTTACGATTTTTCTCATACTCTTTTTTTCGTGGAAGAAGTGTTTTTTCCATAGGATTATTGTCAATATATTGCATTGCAACCCCGTAGCGTAAAATTTGTGCAGTCTGTTTTCTCATATAATCGTAACTTTCATATTTACTGTGCCATTCATCTACCACTTTTTGACAATATGGGACAGAGATATTCGATAGTTTAAGCTTACCAAATGCTGGAAGTATTTGATTATTTGCGTATCTTACTGAGATTGCGATTGTTGAAGCTTTAACACTGGTACGCTGATGAGTTATCCATTCATTATACAGGTCTTCAAATGTCATATCAGGTGCTTTCTTTTTAACACCGTATAATATTTGATGTCTGTACTCGTCATAATCTTTTTGAGCTTCTTGTTTGCTACTAAAACCTCTTCTCGTAGTATTTATTTTTTCACCAGTTCGTGGATCGGTGGCAATGTGTCCTTTATACATCCACGCCACTTGACCGTTTTTCTTTTTGTACTTTGATATTTTTGCCATTAAATCATCTCCTCTTAGTTTACAAGGAGTACTTACCACTAGATGGTATCACCTCCCTTCATTTTTTTCTTAGTGTATTTTTTCCCAATTGATGAAATCGTTTGTTCTAGCTTGTTTATATTATCAGTAATTTCTCTCACAGCTTCTTCGGGATAAGACATGTCTTTCAATTGAATAGGTAGCCATTCATCTACCATTCTTTCTAGTAGTTCTTCTATACTGCTAGTGAGGAAAAGAATGTTATTGTCAAATTCTTCTACAATAGCATTGATGAATAATTCTTCTATTTTTAAGATATTGAAAAGACTAATTTTTTCATTTTTAACTTTATTACAAGTCTTGTTAGCAATAAATTCTTGCATCTCTGGTTCTAATTTGGAATATCTATCCAGCCATGTATCTAAATTAGAGTGTACTGGTGGGAACTGTTGACGAAGATGCTGGAACAGGTTTTTATCTGGAAATGTTATACCATCTAGTACAATGCTATCTCTATAAAGAATAATTCCCAAAATATATTCTTCTACATTGCCACAAACTAACTCCTCTATACTCATATTTCCCAAATCAGCAATTCGGGATAATCGCTCTGGTATTGGTAAATAGGTTCCCTTCTCCCATTCGTAGATAGTTTTTTTGTCAATTAATTGACCGTTGTTAATCATAAGACCAAATGCTGGTTGTGTTAATTTTTTACTCTTTCTTATAGCTTTTATTTTTGTTCCGAGTATCTTTTTTCGTTCTAAATAATTTATTGGTGGACGTTTTATCATATTGACCACACCTCCTAAAATTAGTATACCTCAAAAAAGGGGTGTTGTAAATAAATTTTACAAAGCTGTTGACACCCCTTTTTTATCGAGGTATTATGTGTATGTCGATGAACTGGTAATCATTTTTTGTTTGATTAATCGGTTAATAACAAAATACTTTTATTTTGAGCAAAAAATACGAAGATAATTCTTAGAAAATTTGTTCAAGCAATCACGAAAGGAGGGGGAAATATGTCTCTACAAATCATTGATAGCATTGTTTCTATACAAGTTGAACAACAAGTGAAAGAGATAATTACAGTGCTAAAGCCTATGCTAGAAGACATTATTTCTGGAGTCACTCTAGAGTATATGGACTATCAGCAGGCAAGTGAATATCTAGGTGTATCAGTAGGAACGATTAGAAAATATGTTTCTCAATACGGGTTACCTGTTATAAAAATTGATACGGTCATTAGATTTAAAAAATCTGATATTGATAGTTTCATGGAACGGTATAAAGGTTGAGTAAACAAATAAGACTAAAACATATAGTAATAAAGAGTTTGTTTTTATTATCTGTATGTTTTAGTCTTTAACAGAATTTTATAAGGAGGAAACACAAATGGAAACATCAATGATTAATATTCCAATTTATGTAGATCAAGAAAAATTATTAGAGAAGCCAGTTACAAAAAAAGAAAAAACTGATGTAAGAGATAGGTGTTTAGATAACTATAGAGAAGTTACAAGAGATGAGTTTGTAGAGATACTAAATTCATCACAATCATTTATTCCAAGCAAGACAAAGAATAAAGGCAATGACAAGGAGAGTTTTGTGGAAACCAGAGTAATTATTCTGGATGTCGATAACACTGTTAAAGATGAGAAGGGGAAGGTAGTAGATTTGAGTAAAGATGATAGTAGATACTTAAGCGTAGAAAAGGTTTTATCTATCAATTTAGTTCATAATTCTGCGTTTGCGATACAAAAAAGTATTCGGTACTCTGAAAATCTAGAAAAATACAAGATTGTCTTTCTATTAAAAGAAGCAATTACTGACTATGGTAAAATGGTTGCTGTTTACGAATACTTGAAAAAGAACATCCCCGGGTGTGATGACAATGTAAATGCTTCGAATAGAATGTTTTTTGGAGGATATAAGTCAGATGCAGTGATAATAATTAATGAAGACAACATGTTAGATATTACTGAGCTTCCGATTGATTTTACCATGACATGTTCTAAAAATTGTCAAAGTGATTCAGGGAGAGAGTATGAACTAGTCAATGAAACCGATTTTGTTAAGTTGATAAAAAATGACGACAAAGAAGAAATGAAACAGTGGTTTAAAGACTGCCTGTTTGATTCCTCCGACATGTCTTTTAATGAGATTTATGAAAGATTGTTAACCATTGATATGAATAAATTACTTAAGTCAAGTAAAAACTTAAGATGTCTGTTTCACAACGATCATAATCCCTCTGCTAGTATTTTTACCAGTAAAACTGGGCATTCCATTTTTTATTGTCATTCCAGTAATTGTGATATCAGTGAAAATTTTATTGGAGTTGTGATGCTAATTTTAAAGAAAGACAGTCGGGTAGAAACATTTAATTGGCTATTAGAGAACCTAGACTTGTATCCTACACATTTTCGAAAATTGAAAGAGGAATCAAAAGTACTTTTTGACACTCTTGAATCAATGAAAGACAAACTTTTCAGGACAATAAGGAATTATCTAGAGGAAATGCGACGTGTCTATGATGTCTTGCTTTCTGATGTTAATTTTTTTGATGATAGTAAGGAAAGTGTGACTTGTATTTTGTCGGGGGAACAATTAGCTAAAAAAATGAGTTCTTACTATGGTAAAACTTATGACATAGATAAATGTAATAAGTTACTATCACTTATGACTTTTATAGGATTGATAAAAAAATTAGATGATGAAGATGTTCCTTTGAAGATGCTCGAATACCTAAATAGGTTAAAGGAAGAGAAAGCGTTAGGAAACTTTAATCATAAGAGAAGCAATGTCTATCGATTAGACGTTTTTAATGCAACTTCTGTGATTCAAAAATTGAATGAAGATATCCTTCCACTTCTGGAAAAAATTCATTTTACATATCAATATTTTTCTTATGAATGGGTTAAGATATGTTTTAACGAAAAAGAGGCTAAAAGAGTATTTCCTCAAAATTCCCGATCAGAACTCAGCAAGGAAAAACAATTGATTTTAGATGAAGCACATGAAGTTTTACAGGGCTTATCGTGGCAAGGGACATATCTAATGACAGAGAAAGAACTTATTAACACTGTTTGTGAACGCCTACGTAATGTTGGGGATAACAGCGTGAAAAATGCTTTAATAAAAAACAGAGGCTACTTTGTTAAACAAGGATTCACTCTTGAACGAGCTTCTAAGGATATTAAGAAACTATACAATGTGAAAGCAAGTAGTAGTTTTTTAATATATTTAGCGAAAGGGGCAGGGATAGATGAAACAATAAAAGAATTGATATTATCAGGAGCTGGGATAGTTCCTCTGTATCAATTTACAAGTGTAACAAGAGATGATGGACGGAGAGTAAGGAAGAGAAAAGACCCAATTGTATTAAACTAGACAGGTTATCCATAGCTCTTAATCTTATTTCATCTCAATACACCCACCGTTAAAGTTCGGTGGGTTATTTATTTTTCAATCTTTCAATAGCTGATTGCGTTCATTTTCTTGCCTTTTTAATAGCTTCATATAGTCAATTGTTCGAACTGCATCTTCAGTGCTAAGAGAACGATAGAGAGCCAAAAACTCTTCCTCATAATCTACGACAACATTGTCTAGAAAATGGCTTACAGGGGTTCCTAGGGCTCTAGAAAGAGCTGTTAAGCTATCGAGGTTAGGCTCTGTTACAGAATTTTCCCATCTTGCTACTGCCTGTTGTGTAGAGAAGATTTTTTCAGCTAATTCTTTTTGTGTCCACCCGAGAGCTTTTCGCTTTTCTCTAATGACCTTTGCATATTGTTTCTGTTTCATTAATACACCCCCATCTCAGTATAGTACAACAAGTTGTTGTATTTGTAATGGTATTTGAAGTTTTTTATATTTTATGAGTTGAAATACATCATATTGTTGTATATAATAAAACAGGAGGGGAGAATCATGAAAAAAGTAAGTAATCTCAGCCGATACAGAAAAGAAAAAGGACTTTCTCAAACGGAGTTAGCAAAAAAAATGAATGTTACACAGCAATGTGTAAGTTCGTGGCAAACAGGGAGAACGATTCCTAAACCCTATCAAATGAAGATGCTTTCTGAGATATTAAGTGTACCAATGAATGAGCTGTTTTCTGATGTATTTAATAAAGTAAACAGTTAACTAATAAGCAATTGAATGATTTTAGGAGGAGAAGACATGTATTGTAGAAAATGTGGCAAAGAAATAACAGATGAAAGTAAGTATTGCCAGTTTTGTGGAGCACTACAAGAAACAGATGAGACAACCGGAACAGACACAGTAAAGAAAAGTACTGAGCAGACAATTAATGAAATGAAGGAACAAATCGTACATGGACAAGAGACAGGGAAGCTGTATTTGATTATTGGTTGGATTTCTATGGTAGTATCGTTAGCATTTATTCCTGTTGTATTTGGTGCTGTTGCTGTTATTATGGGCTACTTATATCGAGAAAAAGATGAGAAAATGGGTACGATTTTGATGATAGCAGGGGTAGCTGGAGCAATCTTTGGTGTACTTTTAGGGATGTCAATGTACTGATAAGAGGGATAAGAGCAAATTATTTTGGAGATAGGAGATAAAAAGTTGAATAAAGTAAATATGAACAAGAAGTTTGTCATTATAGGTATTGTTGTCTTGGCTATTATAGGTATTATTTTTTCAAAAATGACAGGTACATCTGGATTAGAGAAGTCATCAAAACCATTGGTAACACAGATTTTACAAGAACAGTACAACTTAAATCGATCATGTGATGATGTGACGATTACTCATGAAAATGGAGATAACACATACCGGGCTAAAGCTATATTAGACAATGGAAGTGCTATCAACATAAATATTGAGTACTATCCAAAGAAAGACCGTATATATGTGGAGATACCATATGCTGAGGTGTTAATGTTAAATTGATTTAAATGTATTATGCATACCGTCCAAACAGGAACTCCCAAAGGTGTAAATTCACTAGGGAGTTTTTATAGTTTCCTATAAATTAAATACTAATACAGGTGACAAAAAAATATTACAATGATTGTCGGGAATTTTTATGTTATTCACTGTTATAACAATATAAAAGAAATGAAAAAGAAAAAATTATTATGGATATGTTTGGTATTTTTATTGATAATTGGTGGAATTGAAATACTTACTACATGTAGATTAGAAATAAATCAGTTTAAACATTTGCTAGTTAATTTTTAAGAATACTAGCCCAAATCATTCTATCGATACCTTTATATCTCGGAATGATTGAAATTGGCTATTGCTTACTGATTTTTACCAAAAAAACAAGTATCACTATTGTTGCCTATATTGTTGGAATGCTGTTTATTCCATCCTTTACTCACCAAATTCATCAATTTTTCCCAAGAGCAGAATTGTTGAAGTTGTGTGATCCGTTATATGCATTTTTGATGCTTTCACGATTTTGGGAATTTCCCGCTGGTTATGTAGGAATGGTTTTACTGGTATAGTTAATATTAGATATACTTATTTTAGCAGTAAGTATACGCAGATATACCCTAGTTGATGTGATCTAACTGTTATATTACCCTATACGGTCAAACGAAAAGATAAAAAATTAAATTCCCTGTTGATTGCGCTATCATAATGTGCTATTATTGGATTACAGCAAAATAACGTTATTGGCATGTTACTGATTATGCAGGCAAGACCAAGACAAACTAACACTTCAATGTTGATTGGGGCGTGGTTTGACTTGGTCTTTTTTACTGCTTTAAGGAGAGAGAATAATGGATTACAGAGAAGTAGGAAGAAATGTATTGCAACAGGTTGGGGGAAAAGAAAATGTGGTCAGCTTAACCCATTGTGCCACCAGACTGCGTTTTGAACTCAAAGATAAAAGGAAAGCCGATACGAAAGCCTTAGAAAAAACACTTGGTGTAATTAGTGTGGTGGATAGCGGTGGACAATACCAAGTGGTGATTGGCAATGAAGTCCAAACAGCCTTCAAGGAAATTCAAAAGGAAGTGGGAACTTCAATTAAAAAGGGCCCCTCTTCAGACAATCAAGAAAGTATTATTTCAAGATTGATTAGTGTCATTTCTACCACCTTTACACCGATGATTCCAGCTATAACAGGTGCCGGGATGGTAAAAGCCATTTTGGCCGTCTTGACTTTGACTGGTGTACTATCAGACAGTAGTCAAACTTACATCATTTTGAATACTATTGCTGATGCAGCCTTTTATTTTATGCCAGTACTATTAGCCTATGGGGCAGCCATAAAGTTTGATGTCAACCCAATTTTGGCGATTACTGTTGCTGGCATTTTGCTTCATCCAAATATTTCACAGCTTTTTTCTACTGGCGATGCCGTTTCTTTTCTAGGAATTCCGGTATTAGCTGCAGATTATGCGGGATCAGTTTTACCGATTATCTTTACTGTTTGGATCATGTCCTATGTAGAGCCCTTTGCGGATCGAATTTCGCCTTCGTTTATTAAATTCTTTACTAAGCCGATGCTGGTATTTTTAATTATGGGGCCTTTAGCGTTGGTTGTCATTGGACCGTTTGGAACGTTGCTGAACGATCTTATAGCAATGGGGGCTGAATGGATTAACGGCAAAGCAGCTTGGTTAATTCCATTTTTGATGGGTGGTTTGCAGCCATTTTTGGTGGTTACGGGTACAGCTTGGGCAATGACGCCAATCGCTACTATGCAATTGAGCAGTACGGGTTCTGAAATGATCAATGGGCCAGGAATGCTGGCTTCTAATATTGCTCAATCAGGTGCTACCTTTGCTGTAGCCGCGAAAACTAAAAACAAAGAGTTGAAGCAGCTAGCTGTGTCCACTGGGATCACTGCTTTAATGGGAATTACTGAGCCTTCACTCTATGGAGTAACCTTGAAGCTGAAAAAACCATTAGTTGCTTCCATGATTGGTGGTGCAATTGCTGGTTTGTATGCTGGCTTGAGCGGTTTAGTCAGATATGCCTTTGTTTCCCCTGGCTTAGCAGCCTTACCAGCCTTTATTGGAGAAAATCCAATGAATATTGTTCACGCAATTATTACGTGTGTAATCGCCTTTGTTGCAACCTTTATCATTGCTTATCTAATTGGATTTGACGATACTTCTGATGAATCAGAGCAAACGGCAATAGCCGAAGCAGTCATTGTTGAAAATCCGGTAAAAGGAACCGTGTGTCCTATTTCTGAAGTGAACGATGCTGTCTTTTCTAAGGGACTATTGGGAAAGGGCGTAGCCATTCATCCAGAAGAAAACAGCATTTATTCACCTGTTGAGGGAGAAGTCATTACTATTTTAGAATCTAAACATGCGATTGGTCTACGTTCTAAAGAAGGTATTGAATTATTGATCCATGTGGGGATCGACACCGTGAATTTAAAAGGGGAACCCTTTGAAGTATTTGTAAAAGCAGGAGATCAGGTGTCAGCAGGACAATTATTAATCAACGCCGATTTCGCTGCCATTAGAAACGCTGGCTACGATGATACAGTGATTGTGGTAGTGACCAACAGTGAAAATTACGCAGGAATTAGTGAAGCAAGCGGAAGCTTAAAGGAACACGAACCATTGATGCAAATTAGTTAAGGAGAGGATTTTTGTGCAATACAAACAGCTTTCAGCATTTCCAGAGAAGTTTTTATGGGGTGCCTCCATTAGTGCCTACCAGGCAGAGGGTGCCTATCAGGAGGATGGGAAACAACCGTCTATTATTGACAAGTATCAGCATACAGAAGGGGTAGCTAATTTTGAAGTTGCCTCGGATTTTTACCATCACTATAAAGAAGATATACAGCTGTTTAAAGAATTAGGCTTAAAAGCTTTTCGCTTTTCCATCGCTTGGACGCGAATTATGGATATTGAAAATAATAAAACCAATCAAAAGGGAATTTCTTTTTATCATCAAGTAATTGATGAATGCCTGAATCAGGGAATCGAACCGATTGTCACCATGTACCATTTCGATTTACCTTATTTTCTAGAGGAGCAGGGCGGTTGGTTAAATCGAGCAACTATCGATTATTTTGTGGACTATGTACAGGTATTGCTTACTGAGTATGGTGACAAGGTGAACTATTGGCTGACAATTAATGAGCAAAACACGATGATCCTTCATCCTGGAGCGATTGGTTTGCCACCAAGTGGAGAGCTGCCTTCAAAAAAAGAACTCTTTCAAATTAATCACCATGTTTTATTAGCTCAAGCTAGAGTAATTCACTTGTATCATCAGTTGAATCTTAAAGGAAAAATCGGTCCAGCAATCAATTTAACGGCTATGTATCAAGCTACCTCCAGTCCAGAAGATGCAATTGCAGCCCATAATTGGGAAACATTGAGAGGCTGGTCTTTCTTAGATGTAGCAGTTCGGGGAAAATACAATTATTTGTTTGAAAACTATTTGAATGATCGTGGATTATATCCTAAAATTGAGGCAGAGGATCAGGCAATTTTATCCTCCGGTAAACCCGATTTTATTGCGATTAATTATTATTCAACTGCCACCATCGCTGCCAGCAAAAATGACGGATCAGATGTTTCCGCTAGAGCGGGGGATCAACAGATCATGTTGGGAGAAGAAGGTGTCTACCGGGCAGCTGAAAATCCTTATGTAGATAAAACGCCATATGGCTGGGTAGTTGACCCTACTGGACTACGATTAACATTGAGGAAATTGTACGATCGCTATGATTTACCTATTTTAATTACTGAAAATGGCTATGGGGCACCCGACATAGTTGAGGAAGATAGACGAATTAATGACCAGGATCGAATTGATTATCTAGCCAAACATATTCTGGCTATTCAAGCAGCTTTAACAGATGGTGTAGATGTTTTTGGTTATTTACCTTGGTCAGCGATTGATGTTGTTAGTACCCATCAAGGCTTCAATAAGCGTTATGGTTTTATATATGTTGACCGAACCGATGAGAATCTTAAAGAATTAAAACGAATAAAAAAAGAAAGCTTCTTTTGGTATCAAAAAGTAATCGCAAGAAATGGCTTAGCTTAGAGAGAACGGTGAATCTAATGAGAGTAATTAAAACGTTAAACAACAGTTTAATTCTTTGCTTAGATAAGCAAGGCAAAGAAGTAATTTTGATGGGGAAAGGGATTGGATTTCAACTAAAGAAAGGCGATTTGGTTCCGGCTGACAAAATCCAAAAAGTATTTAAATTAGATTCACTTTCTGATGCTCTAAAAAAGGATTACATTAAACTGTTTGAGGCTGCTCCGGATGATCTAATTATTTGCGTCAAGCGAATTATCGATTATGCCAACGCCAAGTTTGACTTTAAGCTGAATAAAAGTCTATTTTTTACCTTGGTTGATCACTTGAAGCATGCCATTGAACGCAGTCAAAAAGGCATTGTTTTTCAAAATCGCCTGCTGATTGAAATTCAAAAGTATTACCCAAAAGAATTTGAGATCGGCTGCTATGCTATCCAATTGATCAACAAAAAAATGAATGTTCAGTTGCCAGAAGAGGAGGCTGGAAACATTGCGTTTCACATTGTAAATGCCCAAAGTGAACAAGCAAATATGGAAGAAACCATGCTCTCGGTAAGAGCACTAAAGGATATCTTGGCTATGCTAGGATATCTGTTTCCCGAAAAAAAGGTTGATAAAGATTCGATGCTTTACTTAAGATTTGTGACGCATTTACAGTTTTTTATTGCCCGAATGATTAAGAAGGAAGAGTTGCCGGAGAAGGATGATTTTTTGCTGGCTTCAGTGAAGCAGCGTTTTCCGAAAGAGTATCGGGCGGCCTTGAAAATCAAGGAGTACGTTCAAGAAGAGATGGGTGCCTCAGCAAATCAGGACGAACTGCTTTATCTAACACTGCATATTTCAAGGGTGTACTGAATGAAGAAAATATCGGCTGCACAATATATAAAGACTTGTTGGTTGTGCTAAGGCTCCTGATTCCTTGGAAAATTCTTCTAACAGTGCGGAGGTGAATGTTTCGACCTCTACCAGTGAAGTGGTAAAGTGTTCACAAGAAACTACTAGCTTGCCAGAAGAGCTACTTGGAGATTGGCAGATTAATAATAAGGATGCTGGTATAGAGATATCAGACAGTAAAGCTGTATTCCGTATAGGAAGGTCTCAAGTAGAGTCAAAGGATTATTATGTAGATGTAAACAACAAAATGCTTTTACATGTCTATTTTTCTTTTGAGTATGATAGTGTGAAATACATTGAAGTCTCTATTGAAAGAACTGGTTATAGTGAATTTATTAGTAAAAGCGTGGGAATTTTAACTATGCACACTAAAGATGGACAATATATAAGTTTGGGTGTGAAGAGAGTTTCCGGTGAGAATAATGAGACAGAAGCAGTTACGGAGCAGACGATGGATGAAAGAATCGATTCATCTAAGAGTAATGAGACAGAAGTAGATACTGGGAAGACGATAGATGAAAGAATTGATTCATTCATCGAAACATACACAGCTATACCACCTACTTGGAAGCTTGTAAATGAAGATAAAGGAATCACGATAAATACTGATACAGAGATTTCTACAGATGCTCAATCTTTATCAGATTTATTAGCTAATCTAACAGGTATCAGTAATGCAGTGACAGAGCAAGTTGGTAAAGACATTCCACTTCGGTTACTTGAAAATGGGAAAAAAGATTATTCTGTGGTATTTAAGAACGGACAGGTAACTGATTACAACGAAGTATTTAAAAAAGTTATTGAATAATGATTCTTCCATCTTTTTCATTTATTTACCCTACCCCGTTGTTATATGACCGTACTTATACATCTCCAGTAGCTTAGGATAAGCTACTGGGGGTATTTTTTTTCGGATTTGGAGCCCGACTATATTTATTTGTATCTGAAATGAAACGGAGATAGTTTCATTAAACGTTGATATATAAGTGTTTTAGACTGTTTCAGGTAGTGATTTTAGTGAAAAAATTTTTAAGAAATTTGTATATTTTATACTACTAGACAGTACTGTTTTTTTATGAAAAAATCATATGTAATTGTTTCATATGTATCTGAAATGGTTCTAAAGATAACTATGTAGAAATATAAAAAATAAGTTAACGATCAGTCTAAGTTATATCAAACAACGTTAGACTCCTTTCGCGTAGTTTATTAGCAAGAATAAGTTTCTTTCTTTTTTTTTTTTTTGCTTTTTATAAAAGGGGGTATGCTAAAATAAGAGGGTATATAGCAACTTTAAATAAGAGATAGGAGTGTATCTTTTTGGGTGCAGAATTAAATCAAAAATTATTTAGTGCGGCAGATAATCTCCGTAGTAAAATGGATGCGTCAGAATATAAAAATTATTTATTGGGACTGATTTTCTATAAATATTTATCCGATCGATTGTTGGAACAAGTGGTTCTTTTAGCAGATGAATCCTTAGAGGAATATGACACAGTAAGCAAACAAACAATGTTGTATCGTGAATTACTTTCAGATGAAGAATCAAAAGAAGATCTGATTGCCACAATCGTTGATATTTTGGGATATGCAATTGCACCAGAGTATCTTTTCAACGTCTTAGCGGATCAAGCAAAACAAGCAACGTTCCAATTGAACGATCTAAACAAAGCCTTTGTGCAATTGGCATCTACCTACAATCAATTTAATGGGTTATTTGATGATGTGGATCTCCAATCAAAAAAACTAGGAACAGATGAGCAACAACGAAATGTGACGATTACCGAAGTCATCAAGAAATTGAATGATGTAGATGTTTTAGAACACGATGGGGACGTGATCGGGGATGCGTATGAGTTTCTGATCAGTCAATTTGCTTCAGAAGCAGGGAAGAAAGCCGGAGAATTTTACACACCTCATATGGTTTCTGATATGATGGCGCAAATCGTAACGCTCGATCAAAAGGAACGACGATTCTTTAGTGTTTTTGATCCAACGATGGGTTCAGGTTCATTGATGTTAAACGTACGTAACTACTTAACACACCCAGATAACGTTAAATATCATGGGCAAGAACTAAATACAACGACATACAATCTAGCAAAAATGAACTTGATTTTACATGGTGTCGACGCCGAAGAAATGAATCTCCGCAATGGGGATACGTTGAATAAGGACTGGCCAACAGATGAACCTTACACATTTGATGCAGTAGTAATGAACCCACCTTATTCGGCTAATTGGTCAGCAGATACGACTTTCTTAGATGATTCTCGGTTTAATCGTTATGGGAAATTAGCGCCAAAATCCAAAGCAGATTTTGCGTTTCTTCTTCATGGGTTCTATCATTTGAAGGAAACAGGTACCATGGCCATCGTCTTACCACACGGAGTTTTATTCCGTGGCGCTGCAGAAGGGGTCATCCGTCAAAAATTACTAGAAGATGGCAGTATTTATGCTGTGATCGGTATGCCTGCGAACTTGTTCTTTGGGACATCGATTCCAACGACGGTGATTGTGTTGAAGAAGAATCGTCAAACTCGAGATGTATTATTCATTGATGCTAGTCGTGAATTTGTTAAAGGGAAAAATCAAAATAAACTATCGGAAGAAAACATTCAAAAAATCCTCGAAACCTACGCTGAAAGAAAAGATGTCGAGAAATACGCTCATTTGGCAACCTTTGATGAAATCAAAGAAAATGACTATAACTTAAATATCCCACGCTATGTAGATACTTTCGAAGAAGAAGAACCAATTGATATGGTTCATGTCGGAAATGACATCAAGAAGATACGACAAGAACAGCAAGTGCTAGAAAAAGAACTTTTAGAAGCTATCTCTTCCCTGCAAACAACACCTGAAAACGAAATGTGGTTACAAGGTGCGCTGGAGGTGTTCAAACATGAGCAATGATACACGACCAGAAATCCGTTTCCCAGGATTTACGGAAGATTGGGAAGAGCGTAAGTTAATTGATTTAGTTGTTAGACTTAATAAAAGTACAAACTCCAGTAGACTTCCAAAAGTTGAATTTGAAGATATCGTGGCAGGAGAAGGTAGACTGAATAAAGATGTGAGCCAGAAATTTGATAATAGAAAAGGGATTGAATTTTTACCAAATGATATTCTATATGGAAAGTTACGTCCATATTTAAAAAATTGGCTCAAGGCAACTTTTACAGGCGTAGCGATTGGGGATTTCTGGGTTTTTAGAGCTAAGAAGAGCGACTCGGACTTTATTTATTCTCTTATTCAAGCTGATAGATATCAAAAGGCTGCAAATGATACATCTGGAACAAAAATGCCTCGTTCAGACTGGAAAAAAGTTTCAGATACAGTATTCTATATTCCCAATGATTTAAAAGAACAACAAAAAATCGGCATATTCTTCAAAAAACTCGACGACACTATCGCTCTTCATCAACGTAAGTTAGATTTGCTGAAGGAAACGAAAAAAGGATTCTTACAAAAAATGTTCCCTAAAAACGGAGCAAAAGTGCCAGAAATTCGGTTTCCTGGATTTACGGAAGATTGGGAAGAGCGGAGGTTAAAACAGTTAGGTGAAATACAAACTGGTAATACTCCTCCAACAAATGATACAGAAAATTATAATAAGAATGGAATTATGTGGGTAACTCCAACCGATATTAACAACCTCGTTATCTCAGATACTGCTAAAAAACTTTCTGAGATTGGACGATTAAAAGCACGAATTGCGATGAAGGGATCGATATTGGTAACTTGTATTGCAAGTATTGGAAAAAATACATTAGCATTATCGGATGTAGGATTTAATCAACAAATAAATGCACTAACACCTAATAAAGAATTTGATTCTTATTTTCTTTTGTCTCAATCAGGAAAATGGTCTGAGAAAATGAAGATTCTTGCTGGAAGAGGTACAATGCAGATTGTAAATAAAACTGATTTTTCTAACATTACTACCTATGTTCCTAAATATAGAGAACAAGTCAAAATTGGACACTTCTTCAAACAACTTGATGATACCATCATGCTTCACCAACGCAAGTTAGATTTACTAAAAGAAACGAAAAAAGGCTTCTTACAAAAGATGTTTGTTTAGGGAGGGAAGATAAATGAAAATTAGTCACCGTGAGGAAGCGGAAGTAGAAGAACAGTTGATTCGTGTACTTGGGGAAGGACATAATCAGTGGACGTATCGTCCCGATCTAAAATCAGAAGAAGATCTTTGGATCAATTTACGTCAAAAAATTATGTCAAATAATCAAGCAGAACTGAATGATTCTCCTTTGACCGATAAAGAATTTGAAACGATCAAAACCGAATTATTGCTACGAACGAAAACCCCCTTTGATGCTGCGAAATGGTTAAAAGGTGAAAATGGAATGGCTCGGATCACGATTGAACGGGAAGATCCACAATTGGGTTCTGTCTCGCTCATTCTTTATTCCAATCAAGACATTGGTGGAGGAATCTCTACTTATGAAGTGGTCCATCAAATTGCAAAACGTGGAAGTAACATAGAAGCACGGGATCGACGTTTTGACGTCACCTTATTGATCAATGGATTACCGATTGTTCAAATCGAGTTGAAACAAGTAACCGCAAAAGATGGTTTTTATCAGGCGTTTAATCAAATCAAAAAATATGCAGAAGAAGGCATGTTTCGGAACAATATCTTTTCGACCTTACAGTTGTTTGTGGTTTCCAATGAACAAACGACCCGGTATTTTGCAAATGCTTTACCGAAGAATTTGCATCCTAAGTTTTTATTTAGTTGGCGAACGAAAGATAATAAAAAGGTAGAAAACTTATATGAGTTTTGTAAACAAGTGCTAAATATTCCGGATGCCCATCGCTTGATTGCGGATTATACGATTGTCAGTGAAGATCAAGACAATAAAACCCTCATGGTGTTACATCCTTATCAAGTCCATGCGATTCAAGCCTTGTTTATTGCCGCAAATAAACATCAATCAGGGTATGTGTGGCATGCGACTGGTTCAGGAAAGACGTTGACTAGTTTTGTATCTACTAAGCTTTTAGCACGAAAATCGGGGATCGATCGAACGATCATGTTAGTGGACCGCAAAGATTTAGATAATCAGACCACCACAGAGTTTACGAAATTTGCTTCGGAATTTAATACGGGGATTTCTTCCGGGAACGCCAAAGCGAATAGCTTGATCGTGGGAACAGGAAGTGCCAAAGAGTTAAGTGAAACCCTGTTGGCAGATGCCAATGCAAACGTTGTAATCATTACAACCCGTCAAAAACTAGATGCGGCGTTGAAATATGCAAAGAAACAGGAAGAGAAAAAAGGAACCAATCGCTTCCAAAAATTAATGGGGCAACATATCGTGTTTGTAGTCGATGAGTGTCATCGAGCGTTAAGTGCTGAAAATATGGAAGAAATCAAAAAAATGTTTCCGAAATCCACTTGGTTTGGCTTTACAGGTACACCGATTTTCCCTGAGAATCGGAAACAAGCCAAAGGGCAATTGGCACGTACGACCCATGATCAGTATGGAGAGGTCTTGCACACCTATACCATCAAGAATGCACTAGAAGATGGCTCGGTTTTAGGATTTCAAGTAGAGCATGAAAACACCGTGGAGCCGACTTCATTAGAGAATAAAATCTATCGGAAATTAAAAGAAGTAGAAACATATGCAGAGTATTCACCGGAACAGATCAATCGTATGATTGATCAAATGGAGCCTGTCAAAAAAGAAAGTTATTTGGACCCTACTGTTTTTGAAGCAGATGAACATATCCAAAAAGTCATTCATAAAATGTTCCGTCCAGACAATGCCTATACAAAATTTGATTTTCGAAATGGCCGTCCAACGAAGTCTGCGATCTTAACCACGAGTTCCATTGACATGGCCAAAAAGTATTATCGAGCGATCAAAGAAATGACGAAAGAACCTGACTGGTTAACAAAAGAGTTTCCTAATCAGCCCATTCGTGAAGGAAGAACGATGGAGGATCCTGATTTTCCACGAATCGCTATTACCTATTCATTAGAAGAAAACAGCCGAGATTCAAGTGTCCAACAAGAAGAAATGCAAAAAATTATTGAGGAATATAATCAGTATTTTGATACTGCCTGGTCTTTAGCAGACATTGAGCGTTATAACGGAGACATCAATAATCGTTTGGCACGAAAAAGAGCGGAATTCAAACAATTTGGGAAACAAATCGATTTAGTAATCGTAGTGGATCGTCTATTGACAGGTTTTGACGCACCTACGATTCAAACCCTATTTGTGGATCGTAATCTAGAGTATGCAGGATTGATTCAAGCTTTTTCACGTACGAACCGTACGTATCCTGAAAAGACAAAAGGATTGATTGTGACGTTTCGTAAGCCAGCGACAATGGAGAAGAATGTCGAGGATGCGACAAAACTGTATTCAGAAGCAAAAGAAGAATCGGGTTTGATTTATCCAAGTTATCAGGAATCCAAAAAAAGATTCAAGCAAGCATATGGTAAGTTAAAAGAGGTTTCATCCATGGAATCCATTGATGAACATACGCCACTTGAAATCCGTATCGAGTACGTCAAAGCATTCCAAGAATTGAATCGTGCGTATGAATCGTTAGTGACTTATGATGATTACAATGATGACATGGTGCAATCTTCAACTTTGAACAATCAAATTCAACTTTTGGAAGAACAAATTGGTGTGTACGAGACCGTGAAGGGTTCATTGATGGAGGAAGAAAGAGAAAAAGAGGGAGAAGATTTTTCAACGATCGAATTTTATAGTGAAAATACCACTAAGTTGTATGATATTGATTCTACTTATATTGATCAATTACTAGGAACTTATGCTGCGAATAGTTCAGATGCACGAGAAGAAATTGAAAAAGCTTTGGCTAAATTGAATAAAACAGAAGGAGTCAAAGAAGTTTACCGACAAATTTTAAATGCATTTGATGTGGGGACTTTAGATAGTAATGAAGATATCTTTGTCATTAAACGTCGCTATTTTACACAAGCAAGTGATGATTTGATTCATGCCTTTTCCAATGAGTGGTTTGTTTCTGAGAAAGAATTACATGCTTCTAATCTGCAATATATGCCAGGTGAAGATCCAATTCCTAATATGAAAGCAATTATCTACAGTAAGGATTACGAAGGATATAAAGCTAAACATCCAGAAGCGAAGCCATTTAAATACACACAAGAAATGAAGCGAGCCTGGCGTAAAATGTTAGATGATGAGTTGATTCCACTTGAGAATGAATTGAGGTAAACGAGAAGAGTTAAGAAAATTGTACGATTCAAAGATGGTAGTCAAGTGGAAGCGTAGAAAATAGGGATAGATGTCTTTTATTTGTTCACATTTTATAACGAAGTATTTAAGACAGCCATTGAATAATGTTTCCTCCACCTTTTTCATTCATTTACCCCACCCCGTTGTTATATGACCGTGTTTTGAGAGGAACCAATAAAAAGCATAGGCTAACTAGGGGTTCCTTTTTCTTTTGTTTTTTTGGAATCCGCTTAAGTGAAATGTATCTGAAATGAAACGAAAATAACGTGATTTTTTACTGTAATATCAAGGTTTTTGCTGTTTCAGATACCATGTAATCCAAAATAGTTTATTGAGAAAATAGGGGAGTATTTGATACTAACTAGTAGGAAAAAATGAGATAAAAATTAAATGGAATCATTTCAGGTAATCTGAAATAAAAAATATACAGCCCTGCGGTACTTTACCTATAGGGCTGTATATATTTTTTTACTCTCAGCGTTTTTGACTCCGTGTCTGACTCCGTTTTATTGATTTTAAATGTTATTCAATGACCATTTAACAGGTCAAATTTGATGTTTTTGACTCCGTATGACGCCGTTTGATATCTAGTGATATAGTGATTTGAGTCTATATCGAACAAGGGAAGATTGCAAAAGTCGAAGCTTAAAGGATTGATATTAAAGGATTAAGAGGTAAAAAGGTATCCCCATAATATCCTCTGACTCCGTTTTTGACCTCGCTTATCATCCGTTCATGTAAGAATCAAATAATTCGACTGTTTCATTTTGCCGATTTTTTGATACTTTAATATAAATGTCCATGATTGTTTTAGAAGAAGAATGTCCTAGCCTATCTTGTACATCTTTTACTTGAGCACCTGCTTCAAAGAGAAGGGTAGCATGAGTCTTTCTGAAGCCATGGACTTTGATTATCTTCATATCTGGGAACTTCCGTGCTACTTTATCCATGACATGGTTAGGGTAGCCTTTGTAAAGGAAGTCCCTTTTTTTATTCCCTTTGATAGTGCTGATTACAGGTATATCATCTATATTATCTATCCGAATCCCTCTAGAAAGGTTCTTTTATGTTACAGAACGTTTCCATTTTTTAGAATACGTAAGGTTCCATTATCAATTGAAATTACTCCCTTTGATTTGTCTGTTTTTGTAGGATTAATACATAGAGAGCCCTCGGATAGTTCTACTAACGTTTTGTTGAAGCAGATAGTTTGATTATCGAAATCTATGTCTCTACATGTCAGTCCGAGTATTTCTCCTTTTCGTTCCCCTGTATAAGAAGCTATTCTAAAGAATACTAAAGCACGCTCATCTTTTAACTTATGCAAACATTCAAAAAACAGATATTTCACATATATCTAAAAGTCGGAGATTGAAAGAATGAATTTATCTAAGAATTTTCACTAATGTTGCGAATATAATATCAGAAAATTTCGAAATAAATTTTGTTAAAAATTAGAAAAATCCGAATACTTAGTAGTGGATAAATTTTTTTCAGGAATAGTACGTTTTATTAAAATAAAAACTAATCCGACATCAACTTTTTTATCGAAGCAAACATCAAGCGGTGAAAAGACCTCTTTAGTTTGAAAAGTGTCGCTTTCATATTGATTTAAATTTTAGTTAAGTAGGTAAATTAAGAAATGATCAGTGTAAGTATTTCCTGATTTAGCGCACCTTGTTCACTTTGAGAATACAGGTTTTTGATGGACAGATTTTGCTTCAAATGTTTAAAGAACATGCCACTGTACTTGGTACAGGTCGGCGCCCCCATTTGGAGTTGCGTCAGATCGAGTCGTGACGATTCATTTTGTACAAATTAGAATTTAAAATTGAATACATGACGCGCACATTTTCCCAGAGAGCCATATTCTGGAATTAATCACAGCAATTAGTGATTATGCACAATCTAAAAAACTGATTTATAATAAAAATATTATTCAAATAAATAATAATAACTGCCCGCATGATGTTGACAGTTACAATAGCACATAGATAGACTGGCAAAGATGGTTCTTAATCTTTCACTTTGGTCAGAATTCTTGGGTTATCCTTCCAGTGAAAGTCAGCAGAAAATCCTTAATGCTTACAAATAATTTTTGCGAAATAGGTTTTATTGGTAAAGGACTCAATCATGAATATGAATTACTTTTATCTGGTAAATTTGGAAAAATTTTGCAAAGAAATAAAAATTAGACAAATTTGCTACACATAATCAAAGATTAAAAAAGTTTTTAAAATATAGTTGTTTGAATGGGGATATGAATTAGAGAAAATTAGTTGATTCAACGGGTGCTATCATTTTTGATAGCGTCATATGTGAAGTAAGCACACCTAATGAAAAAGGTTCAGGCTTGCTTTGAAGACTTATTAACAACTATGTCGACTATCCTGACTTAGGGTAGAGGAGTACCTCCACACACCTTAATTAGATGATAATGTTTGGACTGTAGGCTACTTAGCGGATTAAGATAAAGAGGAAGTAGAAAAAGAGCCTTGCGGAAAGACACTTTATCTGTTATCCGCGAGGCTCTTTATACATTTAAGCATATTTAAAAATTATTTGGAAACAGTACTTTCAAACTTTGTCTTATAAGCAGGGTACTTAGATATTTCATATTCAAACGGTTTCTGATTTTTAGCAAATCCAATACTTGTAAAGACAAAGACTGGCTCATTTTTTTCTAACTCAAGATAAAGGTTTTCTAAATCTGTTGGCGGTGTAACTTCAATTGAGCGTTTGGCATAAGCTAATCTAATTCCCCTACTTTCTAATACTGAGAACAGGGATTCTTTGGCAAAATCATGTTCAACAATTTCAGGTAAAACAGATAGGGGAATGCAACTTTTTGCAATACAAGTTGGATAGTCATCGATGTATCGAATTCTTTCCAAGACAAGCACTAAAGTATTCTGCTCAATCTCCAAACATTCACTAATTGTTGAATCAGCAGGTATGATGGTTTGTTGGATAATCTTAGAACTGATTTTCTTTCCTTGCTGAACCGCATCTTGGAAGAATCCGATAAAAGAGTCGAGTTCGTGATCAACATATTTTTCTGAAGCTGGTTTCACTAGATACCCGCGACCTTCATTTTTAGAAATAATTCCTTCGTCTTCTAAAGAAGCTAAAGCTTTCCGAATTGTTGGACGACTCACCGAAAATTCCTGGGCCAAATCTCTTTCCGAAGGCAATAATTCAGATTTCCGATCAGTGGTGATATACACTTTTCGAATTTGTTCTTTTACTTTGTCAAAAATCATAGTAATCCATCCTTTTACCAAGGTATTAACATTATATTACCATTTTTTTGACTTAATATCCCAGATTTTCCTTCAATTAATTCCTTCGCCGCTAATTGACCCCACAAATAGCCAATATATCGGTCATAAAAAGTTGGAGCTGATCCACGCTGAAGATACGCAAGATTTAAGTATTTGGTTTCTTTTGGTAAATTTTTGGTAATAAATTCAATGATTTTTTGTTTGTTAGATATACCTTCTGGTAAAAGCAATATAGGCGAGTAGAACTCCGACTCAAATTTTTTACATATTAAGTGTAAGTATTCCTTGTCGTCTCTCTCAACCCAATAAGTATTATTTGCAATGGAAGCGTACTCTGGAAGAGCAAAGCAGCCTCGGCCCATGACTTCCATTATAATAATACGATCATGAGCATTAGCAGTAGAAGTTAAATCATCGATTGATCGGATTATAGTGTTTAAGGCGCTATCGAAGCCAAGTGTATAATCGGTATTGGGGAAATCGTTATCAATAGTCCCTGGGATGACAGATACTTGTAATTCTGATTCATTTTTCAATAGTTCAGCTCCTTTCAAGGAACCGTTACCTCCAATAACAATTAAGTTGTCGATCTCCATCTTATTTAGGTTTTCAATAATAATTTTCCGACTTTCGAGATCTCTCATTTTCTCAAATCTGGCTGTTCCAATAAGTGTTCCAGCTTTGAATACCTCAACTTCTTTTAGAGAAACTGAGGCAATACATTCCTTAAATATTCCGGCATAACCATTCTTAAAAAAGACTACTTCCGAATCTGGTTCGCTATCAATTGTTTTTTTTATTGCTAATAAAGCTGAATTCATTCCGGGAGAGTCGCCACCACTACAGATAACTGCGATTTTCATTTTAGATCCTCCTAAAAAAGGTGACAGCGATTCTATTCTCCCATTAGAGAAAATGAAGCAATCAAATGGGCAATGGAGTCGCGGTCACCTTTTTCATATTTTTATGATTAGTATTCCATTTGCTTATAATAACGGCGAGTAGTTAAAGGGTGGTTACGTTCTTCTTCTAGAAAAGCACTAATTCGTTCAAAGACAGTAGCTAAGACGACTGGGGAAATAATTTTTCGCGTGTCTTCCGAAATGCCAGGTAAGTCATAGTCCTTTGTATCAACCGTTACGTGAACATCTGTAAACTTAGGAACGAAATTCTTCACGCGTTCTGTGAGAGGTCGAGAATCATCTTCTCCTTCTGTAATGATGACACTTACACCCGCTTCAATTAATTCAAGAGTTCCATGGAAGAAGTCTGCTGCATGAACAGGACGAGTCTTAATCCATTGCATCTCTTCTAAAATACACATGCCATAGTAATATGCTTCCGCAAAGCTATCACCAGCACCGGTTAAAATATGATATGAAGTATCTTTGTGTTTTTTTGCAAAAGATTTTGCCATTGGTTCCGCTTGCTCTTTAGCGTGCACTAAGGCTTCAGGTATTTTTTTTAAATCCTCAATATAGGTATTGTATTGATTGATATCGATTTCATTTCTTTGTTTCATTAAGAAGAGAGCAATCAGCAGTCCTTGAAGGTAATAATTTTCTGAAGATGTATCATCTAAAACGTCGTTATAGATAGAATATGTTGCAGCTTTTTCTAGGGGCGTTTTAGGACTTCCTACCAAAGCTAATGTTTTGACGTTCATTTCATTACAGTATTCGACTAACTCAAGTGTTTCTTTTGTTGTACCAGATAAAGATGGGATAACAACCAAAGATTTGTTAGAAAATGTTTTATTGGGATGAATCATAAATTCGGCAGCGATAACACGATGAAAAGGGAAAGTGCTACGAGTTCTCGCGAATTCGATTGTTGAATCAAAAAGAATACCAACTCCTCCAGACCCAATAAAGTAAATTTCTTCTAAGTCAGATGCGATGGATTCTAAAATATTGGAAATTTGTTCATTTGTTGCAACGGCACCAGCTTGAGTCTTTAAAAATCTTTCTTGATCAAAATTAAACATAAAAATCTCTCCTTTGATTACCAATGGTAATATTTTGTTTGCATAAATAAAATACCACAGGTAATAAAAAGTGTCAAATATTTTTTAGAAAAAATACCATAGGTATTGTTAAAGTGGAAAGATGTTTATAAAGAATATTGAATTTTATAGTGAAAATCATTTATTATTAAGTAAAGGAGGTGGGTTCATTTGAAAACGAAAATTTTAAAAGAATTAAATGATCTACTTAACAGCTATGATTTTCCACAATATTTTCCAGAAGAATGTAACGCGCAATATATTGCCCAAAAATTTCAAATAAAAAGAAATACGGCTAGTAAGCATCTAAACGAACTAATGGAACAGAAAAAAGTTGTGAAAATCAATGGTCGTCCTGTTCTTTTTTTTCCAGTCCATACAATTGAACGGTATATATCACATTCATTAGATAGTTTTGAGTTTTCTTCAATTGATTCGTTTAGAGAAAAAATTTCAAAGAAAAAAGCAGATCATTTTTTTAATGATTTAATTGGTGCAAAACAAAGTTTAAAAGAAGCGGTTCAACAAGGGATATCAGCAATGAAATATCCAGGTGGATTACCAATAATGTATTTTGGATCGTCCGGAGTTGGGAAGAGTTACTTAGTGGAAAAACTAGCTGAGTATTGCCGACAAACTGGTATTATTCATGAGAATGCTCCGTTCATCGAGTTAAACTGCGCTCAGTATTTTAATAATTCAGAGTTATTAACAAGTCAGTTGTTTGGCCATATGAAGGGATCGTTTACCGGCGCCGATTCTGACCATATTGGTATAATAGAAGCAGCAGACGGTGGAATCGTCTTTCTTGACGAAATTCATCGTTTACCACCAGAAGGACAAGAGAAACTTTTTATTCATATGGATAAAGGCGTTTTTCGAAGAGTTGGAGATAGTGGTCCTTGGCGTTTATCACATGTTAGATATATTTTTGCGACAACGGAACAGGAAGAAAATTTTTTTCTAGAAACTTTTCGACGAAGAATTCCGATTGTTTGTACTTTGCCTAATTACCAAGATAGAGAAATTAGCGAACGAAAAGAGATTGTCTTCCATTTATTAGAGAAAGAGTCTACTCTGATCAATAAAGAAATATTAGTTTCTGAAGCCGCCCTTAGTTTCCTGATTCGCTTAGATTTGTATGGAAACATTGGTGAGCTGGATGGACTAATAAAACAAACTATTGCGAATAAACTATTTAGTGGAAGCAATAAAAAATATATCGAAATTCATATTTCTGATTTACCTAGCAGGTACTTGCTAACAGAAAATATTGAGTTAAAAAACCAAATTGCGAGCCAACGGTTCTATATCTTTAGTAATGGTAACTATGTTCATGATTGTGACGAGACTTCAACTGTAACTACAAATTTACGAGGTTTGATTCATCGTGTTTCTAAATATTATTCAGAGTGTCATGATGTGAATAGAAATAGTGAAGAGTTTCGACGTTTTGTGAAGGACCAAATGGCAGAATTTAATGATCGTTTTATTTACCAAAAAAATTCAGAAGTCTTAGTTAAGTATTATTTACCGGAAATCCAAAATATTGTTCAAAAAATCTCTCCGAGTCTTTTTGTTCACCTTTCTGGCAATACGGTCCAAGCTATAGCTACCTATCTCGCTATTAGGGATCAATGGGGGTATGGGAAAGAGAATGCTTCAGCGAATGAAATTGAAAAGTTATATGAAAACCTAAAGTGTAACTATTTGACGGATTTAAATGTATTCTTACTGATCTTCGAGAACGCCCTGGATACAACATTGACTATTTGGGATAAACTGTATATCAGTTTGTGTGTTATTAGTGAGACCGGAAATGAAGCGAAAGACATTAACGCAATTATTTTAGCCCATGGATATGCGACAGCTAGTAGTATTGCTAATGTTGCCAATCGTTTGGTTAATCAGTTTGTCATAGATTCTATTGATATGCCTCTAGATATCAGCTTTAGTGAAGTAATTGACAGATTACTTCACTATATAGAGTATCGAAAGCCTAAAGATGGACTAGTGATTTTCGTTGATATGGGAAGTTTAGCTCAAATTAAGACTGAAATTGAACAAGTAATCGAAGTTCCAACAATGATTATTAATAATGTTACAACCGAAATGGCTATTGAAACCGCACAACTGATTCAAAGTACGAGTGATATCCAAAAGGTTGTAAAAAAATTGCCGTATTCTCAGTTTGAAAAGCAAGTTCTATATCCCATCAAAATTAGAAAACGTACAATCGTTGTTTCCTGCAATACTGGTTTGGGTACCTCCATAAAAATTAAAGAAATGATGGAAAATAATTTGTCGAAAGACTTGGGCATTGAATTTCTGCCATACGAAAATGAAACTCTTAGAGATACTCAGCAATTAGAGTTTCTCATTAAAACAAAGGATATCATTGCCATTATCGGAACAGATGATCCGCGTGTGTCGAACATTCCCTATATTTCTCTTGAAGAATTATTTGATGGTGAAATTGGCAAACTCTATAAAGTTCTTTTGAGAGTCTATGGAAAAGAGATTGCTGAGGCAATTAATCAAAATATTGTTAAAAATAGCTCATTAAACCGCTTGATTGACAGTCTTACTATTTTAGATGCCGAAAAAGTTGTCAATCAAATTGAGGAAAGTTTAAAAGATTATCAAATGAGGGTGGGGAAAACGTTATCATCATTGTCCAAAATTAATCTTTATGTTCATATCAGCTGTATGATTGAGCGACTAATTCGTAATCAGGGAGTAAGTAGTTATCCAGCAATAGATCAGTTTCTTAAGCGATACGAAACTGAGGTTGCTTCTATTCAAAAGGCACTTAGTAAGATTGAGAAACTTTATAATATTAAGATTCCTATGGAAGAGATTGCATATGTGTGCAACATCATTGTAAGTTATTGATAAAATAAAGTGACACTATTCACAGCGATGGAAATAGTGTCACTTTATTTTTTGTACGCCCTTTCATTTAAGTGGTGACAGTAATTGGCACAGTATTTGCTATTAACAAAGCGAAAGGAGTTCGGGTATGAGACAAATATTATGTATGAGCCACGGTCCTCTAGCAAAAGGAATGATTGAAACTTTGAGTATTATCGTAGGAGATTTGGATAATATTGATTTTCGATGTGCCTATGTCGATGGAAATAATGACGTAGAAATGATCATCGATGATTATCTAAAGGAATCTATGGGAAATGAGACGATTGTTGTAACCGACATTTTTGGTGGAAGCATTAATAATGAGTGGCTAAGACGGTTGCCAGATCTTTCTAAAGTCTATTTGATTTCTGGAATGAATTTAAGTCTTTTAGTGGATTTATATTTAAAATTCCAATTAGTTTCATCTGATCAGATTGAAGAAATTATTGATCATGCAATTCAAGCATCTTCTGGCTCGATTAAGTTTTGTAATCAGCTAGATTATGAGCAAACGGTTGATGACTTTTAAATAAAGGAGGGAAGAGAATGATTAAATTAGTGAGGATCGATCATCGTTTGATACACGGTCAAGTTGCTTTAACTTGGACGAACGCAATCAGTGCGGATTGCATTTTAGTAGCGAACGATGAAATTTTGAATGATCCAATTCAAAAGACAACTTTGAAATTAGCCGCACCACATAACGTGAAGGTTGTTATCAAATCAATTCAAGATTCGATTGATGCAATTAATAGTGGGAAGACAGATAAATACAAACTATTTGTAGTTACCAAAACCATTTCCGATGCTAAACGGTTGGCAAATGGGGTTGAACAAATTAAATCTGTAAATATCGGTAGTGTTAAGGAAACTAGTGGCAGTAGCGCTTTGACGCATACAATTTTTGTAACAGAAGAGGAACGAGCAGAACTTAAAGGAATGGTCTCAGAGGGCATTGAAGTGTTCGCTCAACAAGTTCCAACAGATAAGGCAATAGATTTAAAAAAATCTTTGTAATAAAAAAATAAGGGGGTAATTTCATGGATAGTCTCTTAGTACAAGCAATTTTGCTTGGTCTCTTGACTGCGTTCATCGTAATTGACTGGATGACAGGTACGAATAACTTATCAAGACCAATCGTATCTTCCGTCTTTGTTGGTTTAATTATGGGCGATCTTAAGATGGGGATTATGATGGGGGCAACACTGGAGTTAGCATTTATCGGAGCAATAACAATCGGAGCGGCACGTCCGCCTGATACGGTATCTGGTGGGATTTTAGGGACTGCGTTTGCTATTGCAACTGGCAAGGGAGCAGAATTTGCGTTGACCTTGGCATTCCCAATCGCTGCGCTATTCTTATTAGTTGATAATCTACTAACATTGCTTGTTCTACCAATGATTGCTAGAAAGGCAGATAGATATGCTGAAAAGGGCGAACTAAAAAATGTGTCGAAAATGCATGTTTTAGGTTTTGTCTTAGTAAAAAGTTTACCACGGGCTTTATTTGTCGGATTCTCATTTTACTTAGGAAGTCCTGTTATGGAACGAATCTTAAATGCTATTCCAACTTTTGTCCAAGATGGGATTAACATTGCTGCAGGCATTATGCCAGCACTAGGTTTTGCTATTTTATTGCAAATGCTTCTTAAGAAAGATGTCTTTGTATATTTCGTAATTGGTTTTGCACTCTTTAGCTACTTACATGTGCCGATTCTGGGGATTGCAATCTTCGGCGCATGTCTAGCTTATATTATAGTAAACATGGAAACCAAAGCTGCAATGGGTTCAAGAGGGGAGGAGATGGTTGAAGATGACTTCTAGTGGGAAAGCTTTAACTAAAGATGATTTAACAAAAATTTGTATTCGGTCATGTGCATTAGAAGCATCATGGAATTTTGAGCGCCAACAACATATGGGCTTTGCCTTTGCTATGATGCCAGCGTTAGAAAAAATTTATAGTGGCAATGAAGAAGAAAAGCAAAAAGCAGCTCAAAGACATCTAGAGTTTTTTAACACAGCTCCGCCATTATCAACATTCATAATGGGAATTGTGGCTTCTATGGAAGAAGAAAATGCCAAAAATCCTGATGACTTTGATACTTCTACAATCACTTCTATTAAAACTGCATTGATGGGACCATTAGCTGGTATTGGTGATTCAATGTTTTGGGGTACCTTATTAGTTATCGGTATCGGTGTAGGTGCTTCATTAGCAAAAGAAGGCAATATTTTGGGTCCATTTTTATTTTTACTAATCTTCAATGTCCCTAATTTTCTTCTCCGTTACTTTGGAGTTATGCAGGGATATAACTTTGGTACAAAGCTATTAGAGAACATTGAATCCTCTGGCGTCATGAAAACGTTGACTCATGCTGCCTCAATTTTGGGTCTTATGGTAATTGGGGGCATGTCTGGAAGTATGGTATCAATCAAAGTAGCTGGTTCTATTGGACAAGGTGATGAAGCAACAAAAATTCAAAGTATCATTGATGGTATTTTACCAAATCTGCTGTCAGTATTATGTGTATTTCTGATTTACTTGATGCTTAAAAAAGGCTTTAAAACAACTTACGTGTTATTCGGAATCTTTATCTTTGGTATCATAGCAGCCTTCTTCGGATTTTTGACAACTTAATTGAATAATCTAAATAATTGTAAGGAGAGAACTAATGTTAAACTATAATGCAAAAGAAATGAAAAAAAAAGGCAAACGGATTTACGGTATTCGTGAAGATGTAGAGAAAATTGCAAAGCAAGCTTATGATTCTGGAATTAGTAATATTTTCTTTACTGCTTCTGGTGGATCGGTAGCCGTAATGCAACCATTTGAGTATGTATTGATGACTGAATCAAGTATTCCTGTTTACTCTATGACTGCAGCTGAGCTTGTCTTAATGGGACATAAACAGTTGAATGAAAAATCTTTAGTAATCTTATACTCAAAATCTGGAGATACGAAAGAAACTATTAAGGCAGCTGAATATTTAAAAGAACGAAACGTGCCAACCGTTGGTATTGTAAGTAAAGAAGATACACCGTTAGAGGCTCTATCAACTTATGCAATCAATTACCTAGACGGCCGCCCTCAAGAAATGCCACTTTATTTCTTAATTATGTCTATCATGAATTTGAATGGGGAATTTCCTGAATACACTCGTTTTGCTGATGAACTGAAAAACTTACCAACGGCTCTGAATTCAGTTAGAGAACAGGCTGATGAAAAAGGGAAGAAGTATGCCGAAGAATTTAAAGAAGATCCTTATCAAATTTGGATTGGTAGCGGGAATTTATGGGGAATCACCTACTCTTATTCAATGTGTGTGCTTGAGGAATCTCAATGGTTGCGTACAAAGTCTGTCTCATCACCAGAGTTTTTCCATGGTACCCTCGAGTTAGTCGAAAAAGGAGTTTGTGTAACACTTTTGAAAACTGAGGGGGAAACACGGCTTTTAGATGCTCGAGTTGAAAAATTTGCGGTCCAATATACAGATAAATTTAATGTTTTTGATACTAAGGATTATGAGCTACCAGGTATTAGTGACGAATTTCGAAAGTACTTTTGTGCTCCAGTTATGTGGGCAGCCCTAGGTCGCGTCAGTGTTCATCTTGAAGATATTCGGAACCACTCTTTGGATAAACGTCGTTATTACCGAGTAGTTGAATACTAAAAGTAGGTGATTAATTATGACAGCGTATGTGATTGGATTTGGCGATAATGTTGTTGATTACTATGAGAATTTGAATCAAAAATTTCCAGGGGGAAATGCAGTTAATTTTGCTGTGAATGCAAAAAAGAGTGGTGTTAAAGCATACTATGTCGGTAGTCTATCATCTGATCCTGATGGCGTGTTATTACAACACGCCATCAGTTCTGAAGGTGTTGATATCTCTTTCTCGGAAGTTATTGACGAGCCTACTGAGCAAGCACATGTAACTATTAAAGATGGAGATAGGGAGTTTATAGGTGGCGTGCGTGGCTCCCGATTGACACCTGCTCTCTCAGCAGAACTTATTGATTTGATGAAGAACAGTTCATTAGTTCATACTAGTTGCCATAGTCGAACAGAAACAAAAATTAAAGAATTAAAAAAATATGATGTTAAAGTTTCTTTTGATTTTTCTGACTTAGATAAATATAGAACGCATGAATACTTGTCAGATGTTTGTCCGTCAATTTATATTGCACAGTTTTCAGTCGCTACAGATGATCAAGAGGAAATTAATCGCTTAATTAGTGAATGCAAGGACTTTGAGGTTCCGTATCTTCTTTTTACGCGTGGTAGTAAGAGCCCTGTTTTTGTTGACACTCGAGAGAATAAGACTTATGAAGGATTCATTCGCAAAGTTGAGTCACCTCATGATACAATGGGCGCAGGTGATGCATACTTTGCAGCTTTTGCAAGTAATTTTGTCTTATCTAAACGTGAAAAATCAATGATAGAACATGTTATTGATTGTTTTCACAAAGGTGCAAACCTTGCATATGAAACATTGATGATTGATGGCTCCTTTGGTCATGCTACACCTATTAACCCTTAGCTTTGTGCTTTGGGCTTTTATTGCTGGAATTTGTATAGTAGACTCATCATAACTATATTTTTGTATGTGAAAAGGCAAGAGGCTATGATGAAAATAACACTGGCTAATTGCATGAGGGAGCATATCGTTGTTAAAGCGTCATTGATAGTATGAATAAATATCTCAATAATATTATATTGTTATTTACTTAATTTATTGATTAGTCAAGCAAAGATAATCTTCTGTTACTTAACGAGACTAGTAGGTACAAGCACTTCATGTTATGTACGACCCAAAAATATTGCTGTTGATTATTTGCTGAAATTATTGCGAGCTTCAATTTATTTTTAAAGGACTTGGTAGGCTGCGTGATGAAATAAGACTTGGAAGGCTGTCTAAACCAATATATAGTAGACTAAATAGTAAAAAAGAGCATGGTAATTGTCTCTTTGTCAATAAGTCTAATGGTAATAAGACAAGTTGGAGATTGAGAATATTTTTATTGTGTAACCTGTTTTGAAGCGTACTTAACTAGCCCCGGCCAAAATCAAATTTTTTCGGGGTATATCAAGGGTTTGCGTCAATAACAGAATGTTATTTATCTATCACGTTCCTTGGTGGCGTGTAGAGTTGATGGTTACGTAGTAGCGTATCTACCAGACGCGTAAATTTTCTTGCGGTTAAGACGTGTGCTCGTTTGTGTTTATTTTTGGGACCTCTTTACATTTGCTTTGATAAAAAGCTTTATATTGAGGAAGATATTTTTTTACAGAGTTGGAAGCTTCAACTAAGTAGTATCTAAAATAGCGACTCCTTTGTTTTGTCAGAGGTGTATTTTGTGACCGATAGTTAACAGATTGTTTGCCTTTCCAACATAAGCCTGCGTATTTTGCCAATTTTGTTTGATCTTCAAATCGTTCAATTTGACCGATTTCAGCGATTAATCCAGCGGCGTGTACCTTTCCAATACCTGGAACACTAGTCAAATATTGATATTCTGGAATAACGACAACAAATTGCTCGGTTGCTTTATCCAAGTCTTTGATGTTCTTTTCAAGCGCACGAATTTCACATACAAGAACATTTAGAACGACATTGATGGATTCTTATGCAAGACTATCTAACCGATAACTCACGGCAATTGCACGTTGAATCGATTTGGCATTTTTTTCTGGATCTTTAAAGCGACATTTCCTTTTTCTTTTAGTAAGTCACAGAAAGCTTCAAAAGGAAGCACAGCCAATTCATCTAGCGTGAAGTCTTCTGTCACAAGAGTAATGACAGTGGCACTATAGAGACTTGTCGATTCATCGCGCATTTATCGAGTAAGCGTATTGCATTTGTACGTTAGATTTTCCAGAAAGTGTTGTTTTGTACGAGTGAAGTTGCTTAATGAGTCGATAGCGAGTGCGTGTTAAACGCTGTAAAACCACGTACTTCTCTTCTTTGATAGGAGAAGTTGTGAACCGTTGAATACGCAATAAATCAGCAATTCTTAACGCGTTGTTTCGATCAGTCGTATCTTCCTCAAACATGCGACTGAATTGTTTCATCCGAAAAGGATTTTCAATCCTCACAAGTGCATTGAGTTTTTTTAGCTCTGCATCTTCATGGAAAAACATCGAAGGATGAAAGCTGTACATGGACGTTTAATTCCATCTCAATAACGATTTGACCGAAGTGATTGTTTTCATTGAACACAAGAATCAGTTCTCGTGTCAATGGAGCCCTTTCAATGTCATTAGCAACAGAATTTTCAGTCAATATAGATAGCTGATCGTCGTCTGTTAGGAAGCAAACGTCTAATTTTTCAGAACTAACGTCATTACCAACAAATAATTTCATGGAATAAAAACCTATTTTCGATATAAATTCTAGAAAATGCTTCGATACTGTGGGATTCCACAGAAACTCACTGTGTGGTCACGACCTCGCCTAATAGAATACGGTAATAAAAGAGCTAATGAGTTGATAGTAAACACAGCGCTTTGGATAACAGACTTATGAAGGTAGACAAAGCTACAGGACTGATTAGCAAATTCTCGTTGAATCCTTTCCATACATCCATTGTACTCTGAGAAATCACACAATAACGAAATAAATTCCGGAAGGAATATGTTATTCAAAAAAATTTGTGTTTTATAGATACTTTAAAAGAAACTTATTAGGCAAAATATATTTTACGAAGACTGATGAGTTGTGCAAAATCAAATCTGAGTCAGAATGAACTTCATTCTAGCTCAGATTTTTGTTTAATGACTTCAGTCAGTTTCTTGCATTACGTGAATGAAAATGGGACTGGTGATGTCCAAACCCTAAAAAGTTAGACCAAAATCTAACTTCAGGGGGGATGGTATTTTTATGGGAAAATATAGCTTTGAATTCAAGTCAACAATCGTTCAAGAGTATCTTGAAGGAGAAGGTGGATTAGGATATTTAGCAAAAATACAAGGAGTGAGATCAAAAAAAGGTACACGGATGGATCAATCAAAAGTTAGACCAAAAAATCTAACTTTTTGGGGTCGTTATTTGTATGGCAAAATATCCTTTTGAATTAAAACTAAAAATCGTTAAAGAATATCTTAGTGGCGTGGG
>NZ_QPQX01000018.1:0-47774 GCF_005234805.1 Enterococcus sp. ARL09-542 | reverse complement strand
CCTAACTGTTCCAAATGAGGAATCGTCAATCCAGCTTCTTTGGCGATATGTCCTAATGTATCAGAACCAACGTCACCAAATTTTTCTGCATCGGGCGCTTCACCGATACCTACAGAATCCATTACGATCAAATGTACACGTTTAAACATTCTTTTCCCTACTTTCTTTTATTGTTATTCTTTTCTTATCATACTAGAAATAAGAAAGATTTGCCTTTAAGGATGTTTGAGATATTGGGTTTCTTGCTGCTACACAAAAAAAAGGGCAGGGCACAGCAACACAAACATGTCCCATAGCCCCACCCTTTCATACAGAAAAAATTATTTAGATTTGATGTAGTTCTTACCGTTAGCTTTAGGTCCTGCCGCTTTCCCAAGGAACAGCACTAGAACAATAATTGTTAACGCATATGGTGCTGCTTGTAGATAAACCGCTGGAATGGAGGAAATGATTGGCAATTGTCCGCCAACGATACTGATGTTTTGCGCAAAGCCGAAGAAAATTGCAGCGCCCATCGCACCTAACGGATTCCATTTACCAAAGATCATTGCTGCCATTGAGATAAACCCTTGACCGGCAATCGTTGTTACAGCAAAACGTCCAGCGATTGATTGGGCAAATAACGCGCCACCCATTCCGCCTAGGAAACCGGAGATCAACACGCCAGAATAGCGCATCACATAGACATTGATTCCTAAGGTATCTGCTGCCTGAGGGTGTTCACCCACGGAACGTAGCCGTAAGCCAAATCGTGTTTTAAAGATGACAAACCAAGCAATCACAGAAATCAAGATCGCAAAGTAAGCAGGTAAAAACGTTTGGTTAAAGAAGACTGGACCAATCACAGGAATATCACGCAACACAGGAAAATTGAAATACCCTAATGTTTGTTGAATATTGTCTGTTTGCCCTTTGTTGTAGATGGCTTTAACTAAGAAGACAGCCAGCGCTGGCGCCATCAAATTCATTACGGTACCACTGATAATGTGATCTGCTCTAAAGTTGATGGTGGCTACAGCATGCAGCAGTGAGAAGGCCATTCCTACTAACCCGCCGACTAGCATTCCTAACCAAGGTGTCCATGCACCAAATTGTGACGCAAATTCAATATTGAAAACGATCGAACTGAAGGCACCCATCACCATGATTCCTTCAAGACCTACGTTAACGATCCCGCTTCGCTCTGAGAAAACGCCGCCCAGTGCAGTCAGGATCAATGGTGCAGCATAAATCAACGTTTGTGTGACGATCGAAGAAATTAAACTGATATTCATTAGATGGTTCCTCCTTCCTGATCTTGATTATTTGGCTTTGCTTCAATTTCTTGGACAACAGCGACTTCCTTTTTGCCATCAAAGATTTTAGCTAATACAAAACGAATCACGTAGCTGATCGCAACGAAGAAGATGATGATCGCAATGTCGACATCAACAAGTTCTGAAGGAATCCCTGCAAACTGCATTCCTTGTCCGCCCAGTTTAAGAACACTGAACAGCAATGCAGAAAGTAAAATCCCAATCGAAGACCCGCTGCCTAATAATGAGACTGCCATCCCATCAAAACCAATACTCAATGACGAACCTTGAACGAAGAAGTTTTCAAAAGTTCCCAAACCTTGAACGACGCCACCTAATCCAGCTAATGTTCCAGAGATGATCATTGAAATAATGATTGTCCGTTTGCTGCTCATCCCAGCATACTCAGATGCGGTTGGATTCAAACCAACTGCTCGAATCTCATAACCTAACGTTGTTTTCTTCATCATGAACCAAATCAACACGAGGAAGATCAGTGCCATGAAAATACCAATGTTTAACCGGGAATTGTTGGTCAAATTTGCTAAGAAAGGTGTTTGTAAAGAGGCATTGTCGCCTACCATTTTGGTCACACCTTTTGTTGTGATCATGGATTCATTCATGACGTTATTGACGATATGATTTCCTGTATACAATAAAATATAATTCATCATAATAGTTACGATAACTTCACTCGTACCAAAGAAGGCACGTAAGATACCTGGAATAGCTGCAGCAATTGCACCACAGGCTGCCCCTACAAGAATAGCGGTAGGCAACACGATGATTCGAGGAGCATCTGGCATAGACAATGCGACCCAGATACTTGCTACCCATCCTGCTAATGCTTGTCCAGAAAGACCGATATTAAAGAATCCTGCAGAATTCGCTACTGCGAATCCCAAAGCTGTAAAAATCAGTGGACCAGCTGTAACGAAAATCTCACCAATATTTCTAGCATTCAATCCGCCGTTTTGACCATTGATAAATACGGTACGGAACATTTGAAGATACCCATCGATTGGGCTGTAGCCAAATGCCGCCATGATGATTCCACCAAGGATAAAACCAAGCAGAACAGCAATGATCGGCACAAGCAGGTTCCGAATTTTTTCTTTGCGGTTATTCAACAGAACCACCTACTTCCTCCATTTGTAGCTCGCGTCGGGCTTCTTCTAATGAATAACCCGCCATTAGTAATCCGAGTTCTTTTTCTGATGTCTCTTTCGGATCAACGACGCCAACAATCTCACCAGCATGGATAACGGCGATTCGGTCTGATACGTTCAAAATCTCATCTAATTCGAAGCTGACTAACAAGACAGCTTTGAATTTGTCCCGCTGTTCGATCAAACGTTTATGGATAAACTCAATTGCGCCTACGTCTAAGCCCCGTGTTGGGTTCGCTACGATCAAAAGATCCGGATCACGGCTGATTTCCCGTGCAATAATCGCCTTTTGCTGATTCCCGCCAGAGAGGGCACGAGCAGGAACAATCTCATTGACTGTACGGACATCAAACTCTTGGATCAATCCACGGGCAAATTCATTCATTTCCCCGTAGTCCAGCACGCCATAATTGCTCAGCGGTTTTTGATAATACGTTTGTAAAGCAATGTTTTCTGAAAGCATCATGTCTAGAACCAATCCATATTTATGACGGTCTTCCGGCACATGCCCGACACCTGCCTCCGTTACTTTACGAGGTTTGAAATTTGTAATGTCGTCACCATTCAATAAGACTTTGCCGCTTTCGGATTTTCTTAATCCTGTGATTGCCTGTAGCAATTCCGACTGTCCGTTGCCATCGATTCCGGCAATCCCCAGAACTTCCCCAGCCCGCACTTCCAAACTTAAGCCTTTAACAGCCTCTAGGCCGCGATTTTCTTTTACAACTAAGTTTTCGATAGACAGGACGACTTCTTTTGGTTCTGCAGGTTTTTTCGGTGTTTTGAAGGAAACAGAACGACCAACCATCATATCTGCCAATTGCTGTGACGTTACGTCTTTGACATTGACTGTACCTATTCCTTTGCCTCGGCGAATCACTGTACAACGGTCCGCTACTGCTTTGATTTCATCCAACTTATGAGTAATCAAAATGATGGATTTTCCTTCCCGAACAAGTCCTCTCATAATGACAATCAATTCTTCGATTTCTTGTGGTGTCAGTACTGCAGTTGGTTCATCAAAAATCAGTACATCTGCACCCCGGTATAATGTTTTTAGAATCTCCACACGCTGTTCCATCCCGACTGAGATGTCTCGCACATAAGCATCTGGGTCAACCGATAAGCCATATTGCTCAGAAACCCGTTTGATTTCTTTGCGGGCTTTTTTACGGTCCAACACACCCAATTTATTTGGTTCGCTTCCTAAAATGATATTTTCCGTGACAGTAAACGCGTCAACCAGCATAAAATGCTGATGGACCATACCAATGCCAAGTTTATTAGCTGCTGTAGGGCTAGTAATATTCACTTTCTCCCCATTCATCAAGATATCGCCTGATGTCGGTTCTAACAAACCTGACAGCATATTCATCAAGGTCGACTTGCCAGCTCCGTTTTCCCCAAGCAATGCGTGGATTTCTCCCGGCCTTACTTGTAAGTTGACATCGTCATTGGCTTTGAAGGTTCCAAACTCTTTGGTGATATGGCGCATTTCTACAACATATTTTTCTTCAGCCAAGTTTCTCACATCCTTACTTTCTAATTCGCTCTCACACTCAGTGACACAACAATTTTTAATACAAATAAATGCTATTGCTTAGGATGGTTATTATCCTCATGAAAACTCAACAGCTTTCATCAAGACATTAACCACTAAAGATGTATTAGCAAGACGAGCATCTGAACGATAGCGAATCGCTCAACTCTACTATCGTTCAGAATTTCTTGTCTTTTTTTTTCATTGTTTAAAAAAACTTGCTTATTTTTCTGGTTTTTCTGGCACTTCAACTTTGCCATCGATCACATCTTGTTTTGCTGTTTCGATCGCTGCTTTTGCATCATCTGATAAGAAACCTTCAGTGATATCTACACCGCCGTCTTTCAAACCATAAACGATGTGTTCGCCGCCAGGGAAGTTATCTTCTAATGCACGTGTTGAAATATCTTGTACGGCTGCGCCTACACCTTTAAGTGTTGAAGCCAATGTGAAGTTGTCTTCTTTGCCGTCTTTTGTTTTGTATGCACCTTCGTCTTGTTGGTCGCTATCTACACCGATAACCCAAACTTTTTTGTCTGCAAGGTCAGCTTCGTTCAATTGTTCATTGATTGCTTTTGCTTCTTGGAAGACACCAGCACCAGTACCACCTGAAGCATGGAAGATTACGTCAACGCCGCCTTGGTACATTGAAGCTGCTAGGGCTTTCCCTTTTGCAGGGTCACCAAATGATGCTGCATATTGAGAATCAATTTTAATCTCTTTGCCTAATGCTTTAGAAGCATCTTCGACACCTTTGATAAAACCAGCTTCAAAACGGTCGATTACGACACCTTCTTCACCGCCGATAAAGCCAACTTTGTTTGTTTTTGTTGTATAAGCTGCTGCAAAACCAGCTAAGTAAGCTGCTTCGTTGTCTTTGAAGGTTGCAGAAACAACATTGTCTTTGCCTTCGATGACATCATCGATAATCCCAAATTGAGTATCAGGGTTTTGTGCTGCAGCTGCTTCAATTGAATCTTTCAATAGGTAACCGACACCAAAAATCGTTTTGAATCCGTTTTGGACAGCACCATTTACGTTTGTTGTATATTCTGAAGCTTCATTTGATTGAACGTAGTCATATCCACCAACACCGCGAGCGATGTTATGTTCTTTCCCCCAAGCTTCCAAACCTTCCCAAGCAGATTGGTTGAATGAACGGTCATCTACACCACCGATATCGGTAACGATTGCTACACTGTGTGCTGCATCTGTTTTACCGTCTGCAGAACCGCCGCCTGTTGAATCAGTCGAACCTGACTTTCCTCCATTGCCACATGCACCAAGTAGTGTCAACCCAGCCACTGCAACAATTCCTAAACTAAATAATTTTGCTTTTTTCATTGCTGTAAAGCCCCCTATAAAATAGTTTTTATTTTTCAACAGCCGCTTCGACTGAATGAACATGGTTTATAGATCTTTGTTCGTAAAATAATATGGCAGCAACCCTTCGACAGTTGTCTCTTTGATTATACCATCGTCTCCCACAAGAGTGACTGGCATATCCGGCTGACAGAACTCAACCATTACTTGGCGGCAGGCGCCACAAGGTGAGATAGGCTCTGGCGTATGACCAGCAACAACTAAGTGTTGAAAGTCTTTTTCGCCTTCTGAAATTGCTTTGAAAAATGCGGTGCGTTCCGCGCAATTCGTTAAGCCAAACGAAGCATTTTCGATATTGATGCCTTGATAGATGGTTCCTTTTTTGGTGACCAAGCAGGCCCCAACTGGAAATTTAGAATAAGGAACGTAAGCTTTGTCTAATGCGGCAACTGCCGTTTCGATCCACTCTTTTTTCGCTTTTGTCATGATGAACCTCACTTTATTGAATTAGTAGCCAGCCCCCGTTGACCCTGTAACGATTGCTACACTTGCACTGGTTCCTAAACGATTTGCTCCTGCTTCGACCATTGCTGCTGCTTCTGCTTCGTTATGGATGCCGCCAGATGCTTTCACACCCATTTCAGGGCCCACTGTTTCACGCATCAGTTTGACATCAGCAACAACCGCTCCGCCAGTAGAGAATCCTGTCGATGTTTTGACAAAATCAGCTCCTGCTGCTTTCGCTAATTCACAGGCCTTTACGATTTCTTCATTGTCTAAAAGTGCTGTTTCAATAATGACTTTCACTAATGCTTTGTCTTTAGCTGCTGCAACAACCGCTTCGATATCCGCTTGAACTTTTTTGAACTGTTTTGATTTCAAGGCACCAATATTAATGACCATATCCACTTCATCGGCACCATTCTTGATGGCATCTGCCGTTTCATAAGCTTTGACTTCTGATGTATTGGCACCTAAAGGAAAGCCGATCACGGTACAAACAGCCGTCGGTTCACCTTTTAATTCTTCTGCTGCCAAAGCTACCCAAGTAGGATTGATACAGACAGAATAAAAGTGATAGGTTTTTGCCTCTTCAATGATGCGCAAGACATCTTCTTTTGTTGCATCTGCCTTTAAAATAGTGTGGTCGATCATGCGATTTAATTCCATTCCACTCGCTCCTTATTCTGTAATGATTTCATGGATCAACGGTGGCTCACCGCCGCTTTCTCCGATTTCAATATTTTGATAGATCAATTCGATGACATCATCGATGGCTTCTGTGTTGCTGTAGATCGTTAACAGTGCTTCACCTTGCTCAACAGACTCTCCCACTTTTTTATGCAGTTTGATTCCTACTGCGTGATCGATGTCTTCTTCTTTGGTTTTGCGGCCGGCACCTAACATCATAGCTGCGATGCCTAGTTCATTGGCAACGATCTTAGTTACGACGCCAGAAGTTTTTGCTGGTAATGCTCTTTGATAATTGGCAGTCAAGATTTGGCTTGGATCATCGATCACTGAATCATCGCCACCTTGATTACGGATCATTTCACGAAATTTAGCCAACGCTTTACCAGAGTGCAGTGCCTCTTCCAATAATGCGCGTGCTTCTTCCAACGATTCTGCTTTTTGGGCTAAAACAACCATTTGGCTGCCTAATGCATAGCACATTTCTTCTAAATCAGCTGGACCGTTTCCTTGCAATGTTTCAATAGCTTCCACTACTTCCAAACTATTTCCAATGGCTTCGCCTAATGGCTGTGACATATCTGAGATCACAGCCATTGTCTGACGGTTCGCTAATTTGCCAATCCGAACCATCGTTTGTGCTAAGCGTTTGGCATCCTCAATTTTCTTCATGAAAGCACCGTCACCAGTCGTCACATCTAACACGATGGCATCCGCACCTGCTGCGATTTTCTTACTCATGATCGAGCTAGCGATCAATGGAATCGAGCTTACGGTCGCTGTGACATCCCGCAACGCATATAATTTTTTGTCTGCAGGGGCCAAATCCCCCGACTGACCGATAACCGCCACTTTGCTTTCGTTTACGAGGCGAATAAACTCTTCTTCTGCAATCTCAATCTGAAACCCGGGAATTGATTCTAATTTATCCAGCGTACCGCCTGTGTAACCAAGTCCACGACCAGACATCTTGGCAACTGGCACACCAACACTTGCTACTAGTGGTGCTAGAATCAACGTGGTAGTATCACCGACACCCCCTGTTGAATGTTTATCTACTTTGATGCCTTCGATTGAAGAAAGATCAATGACTTCACCAGAATTTGCCATAGCTAAAGTTAGGTTTGTGATTTCTTCATCGGACATATCCACATAAAAAATAGCCATCAACAAAGCACTCATCTGATAATCTGGAATACTTCCTTCAGTATACGCAGTTACAATGTAGTCGATCTCTTCCTTTGTCAATGACTTACCGTCACGCTTTTTTTCAATTAAATCCACCATTCGCATCAAAATGACCCTCGCTTCCTCTGACATTATACAATATTTTTCTTGTAGGTAAACCACTTTAGTAAAACGGTTTACTATATAAAACAAAACTATGAAAACACTTACAATTGGAAATATACCGCACTATTTCGCAATTGTCAATGCCTTCACGCTCTCACGAAGAATTAATTTTGTATCAAAAATCTTATTTGGAATTCTTCGAGAAGGAAACTCGATGGCGTCTACCAAAAATTTCGCTGCCGTAAAGCCAATCTCAAAGGTTGGCTGCATCACCGTGGTCAATGGTGGTGTGATGTATTCCGTTAGCTTCAATGCGTCAAAACCAATCACAGAAATATCCTCGGGCACTTTTTTCCCTGCTTCATAGATTGCTTGATAACAGCCGATCGCCATAGCATCATTCCCACAAAAAATAGCCGTAAGCTCGCGGTATTTCAATAATTTCTTGCAGGCATCGTATCCGCCGGTCACTGTTAACTCAGCCGACTCCACGTAACGCCCTTTAAACGGGATCTGATGATCTTTCAACGCATGACGATAACCATTGAAACGTTCTTCCAATTGATAATAACCAGTACTTTCTTTTAGCATACCGATGTTTTGATGGCCATTATTGATCAGATAGCTGACTGCTTGATAAGCGCCTTCGTATTCTTTCACAATCAAACGGCCATTGTCTCTTTGATTGATTCCCCGATCGACGAGAATAATTGGTCGGTCATCAAAAAAACCGCTCTTCAATGAATACTCGTCAGGCAGCTGATGCGGTGTTGCCAAAAGAATACCATCCACTGATCGATGAGACAGCTCTCTCAAATATTGTATTTCTTTTTCTTGGCTATGTCGGGAGTTACACAATACCAGCATATACCCCAATGGATTGAAATAACTTTCTGCTCCTTCAATGATTTTAGAAAAGAAAAAATCCGTAACGTCAGGGACAATCATACCGATCGTTTTTGAGTGGCGATTGATTAGATTCGAAGCAAAAAAATCTGGCTTATAATGGTGCTTATTAACGATATCCAGTACCCGTTTGCGGGTTTCTTCACTGAAACGGCTACCTTTATTGTTCAGAATTTGCGAAACAGTAGTTACAGATACCCCTGCCATTTCAGCAATCTGCTTGATTGTCAGTTTCATTTACTTCTCACCTCTTTCTTGCCTAAAGTGTAGCAAATTTTTTCTAAAAAAAATAGCACCCCTTGCTTTCTTCCAAAATTTTCTTTTTACAAGGGTTAAAAAACAGCTCCATTCCTTAAAAAAATCGACAAAAGAAAACAAAAAATAAAAGACCAGCGATTCTAGGCAGCTCCTAGCAAATGATCGTGGTCTTTAAAAAACAGGTAAACCTGTTGTGAACGTGAAAAACGTCTGCTTTGCGCGCTTATTCTTTGTAGCTTTGAATAATATAATACCCTTTGTCTTTTTTGATGATTTCGGCATTACCAAAGGTTTGTTGCATTTTCTTTTGGGCACTGGGGGCACCTTGTTTCTTTTGAATCACGATCGTTAATGTGCCGCCCGTTTTCAATAGCGGCAGAGCCCCTGTCAAGATCTCATGAACAACCTCTTTGCCTGCCCGAATAGGTGGATTGCTAAGAATTGCTGCGTATTCGCCTTGATGCAAGGTTTCGTAAATGTTTGAGGCATGAATGTCGGCATTCTCGATGCCATTTCGTTTCGCATTGCCTTGGGCAAGATCAACCGCCCGCTGGTTGATATCGATCATTTCCACTGGACGCTGGGATGCATAAGCCAATGACAACCCGATCGGTCCATAGCCACACCCCACATCCAAAATCGTTCCCTCTGGTAAATCCGCCCATTCAAAGGCATCAATCAGTACGCGAGAGCCATAATCGACGGTCTCCCGGGAAAATACCCCACTATCTGTCACAAACTGAAATTTCTTTCCTTTTAACTCAAAAGACCATTGTTCAAAATCATGTGCTGTTTCCGGATTTTCTGTATAATAGTGATTTCCCATCTTTGTTCACCCTTTTTTCTTTTAACTAGCGATAGTTCTCGCTTTATCTGTTTGACAATCAAAAGCATTTCATTTGCTGACTCTTTTCCATGATACCGAAATTCCTGCAGAAGTAAACTCCCGATAATCGTTTCCTCAATGAATCTTAGATAATTTTCGTTTCTTTGCCAACGATTTTTCCTGGTTTTTTTATAAGTTCCTGCCATTTCTATGGTAAAATATTTCCGAGCAGCAACCAGATACAGAAAATCAGCCTTTTCTGAAGGCCAAGTACCGGTCTGCAAAGATAGACAGGTTCTATATGAAGGAGTCGAACATGCAAGAAACCATGAATTTTTATCAAATTCCTCGGGAGCAATGGCAAGGCTTTTACACCAATGGCATGATGCCTTTCACTCAAGAAGAATTAGACAATATCAAAAGTTTGAATGACCGCATCTCGGTCCAAGATGTCGAAGATGTTTACGTGCCACTGTGCCATCTGATCCACCTTTATATGAAAGAATTTGAATCTCTCACGTTAAGTAAAGGACTTTTCTTGCATCGTTATGTCAAAATGCCGCCATTCATTATTGGCATTGCCGGCAGTGTCGCTGTTGGTAAAAGCACAACGGCGCGTTTGGTTCAAAACCTGTTGAGCCGGCTTTTCCCTCGGCGCACCGTGCAACTGATTACTACTGATGGCTTTTTGTACCCAAACGAGGTTCTAGAAGCACGAGGGATCTTGGATCGAAAAGGATTCCCTGAAAGTTATGACATGGAAGCATTGATCAATTTTTTGAACGCGGTGAAGTCTGGAGAATCTGAAATCAAGATCCCCGTTTACTCTCATGAAGTTTATAATATTATTCCGGATACGTTTGAAATCATCAATCAGCCAGATATTTTGATCGTTGAAGGAATCAATACATTACAGCTGCCCGCAAACCAGCAGATTTATGTCAGTGATTTCTTCGACTTTTCGATTTTCGTGGATGCGCAGCCCGATCTGATCGAAAAGTGGTATTTAGAGCGTTTTGAATCTCTTTTGGATACGGCTTTTCAAAAACCAAACAATTATTACTATCAGTATGCGATTGGCGACCGCGGTGAAGCAATCAAAATGGCAAAAGAAGTATGGAAAAATGTGAATTTAAAGAATTTACACGAGTATATCTTGCCTACACGCAGCAGAGCCGATATAATTCTCCATAAAACAAAGCACCATTCAATCGATGAAGTATTCTTGCGAAAATATTGACTGCTTCATTATTCACCCTTATGCTGTTGAAAAGGAATCTTCCTTTTTTCAATAAAACTAAAAGAATAGAGGTAATTTATTGTGACAAACGTTGACAACATGCCAAACGTTGAAAAAATTATCGTACTCGATTACGGTAGTCAGTACAATCAACTGATCACCCGACGTATTCGTGAGTTCGGTGTTTTCTCAGAGTTATTGAGCCACCGCATTACTGCTGAAGAAGTAAAGGCAATGAATCCTAAAGGGATCATCCTTTCTGGCGGTCCAAACAGTGTGTATGATGAGAAGGCATTTGGTATTGATGAAAAGATTTTTGATTTGGGGATCCCCGTGTTAGGAATCTGTTACGGTATGCAGTTGATTACTTATAAATTAGGCGGAAAAGTTGAACCAGCCAAAAACCGCGAATACGGTAAAGCAGAATTGGAAGTCACTTCTGCCGATGCTGCTCTTTTCCAAAATACACCTGTGAAACAAACAGTTTGGATGAGTCATGGCGATTTAGTTACCCAAGCGCCAGCAGGTTTTGACGTCGTTGCCACCAGCAAAGACTGTCCAATTGCTTCTATCCAACATGCAGAGCGCAAAATGTATGGTATCCAATTCCATGCCGAAGTTCGTCATTCCGAATATGGCAATGATTTGTTGCGTCACTTTGCAATCGATGTTTGCCAATGTACAGGCGACTGGACAATGGACAACTTCATTGATATGGAGATCGCTAAGATCCGCGAACAAGTGGGTGATAAGAAAGTCTTATTAGGTCTATCCGGCGGTGTTGATTCTTCTGTCGTTGGTGTTCTCTTACAAAAAGCGATTGGTGACCAATTAACGTGTATCTTTGTTGATCATGGTCTATTGCGTAAAGGAGAAGCCGAACAAGTCATGGAAAGTCTTGGCGGAAAATTCGGCTTGAATATTATCAAAGTTGATGCCAAAGAGCGTTTCCTATCCAAATTGGCTGGTGTTTCTGATCCAGAAGAAAAACGCAAGATCATTGGGAATGAATTCGTTTATGTCTTTGATGACGAAGCAACCAAGCTGGCCGGTGAAGAAGGCGTGTCTTTCCTTGCACAAGGGACCCTTTATACCGATGTGATCGAATCAGGAACAGAAACAGCACAAACGATCAAATCTCACCACAACGTAGGCGGTCTGCCTGAAGATATGCAATTCAAATTGATCGAACCATTGAACACATTGTTCAAAGACGAAGTTCGTGAATTAGGAACCCAATTAGGCATGCCCGACAGCATCGTATGGCGTCAACCATTCCCAGGACCAGGTCTAGGTATCCGTGTTCTTGGCGAATTGACTGAAGAAAAATTAGAGATCGTCCGTGATTCAGATGCCATCTTGCGAGAAGAAATCGCCAATGCTGGATTGGATCGCGACATTTGGCAATACTTCACTGTCCTACCAGGTATCCGCTCTGTAGGTGTAATGGGTGATGGCCGTACGTACGATTACACTGTTGGCATCCGTGCAGTCACTTCCATCGATGGCATGACCGCTGACTTTGCCCGCATCCCATGGGAAGTCTTACAAAAAATCAGCGTCCGTATCGTGAACGAAGTCGCACACGTCAATCGAATCGTGTATGATATTACGAGTAAGCCACCTGCAACTGTGGAGTGGGAATAATAAAAGAAACCGTGAATCCTTTGATACTAAAGGGATTCACGGTTCTTTTTTGCTTTTGAAGTTCTTTTACTGAAGAAAAGATACTATAGAGAAACAGTTATCATATCATCGTCTGAGATTAGTCGTATTACTTTACATGTTCAACTTCTGCTTTTTAAATAAAAATTAATTTTGTATACTATTCTTAATAAAATGAAAGAAAATCAAAAGAGCTAATATGTTTTTTAGCAATTTTCAGAAGAAAGGAGGGTTCTTTTGAGCAAAACGATAAATCTGACTCCGCCCATAAGGCAAAGCTTCACCATCTTCATCAAAGTAGTAAATAAAATCTTGCGCAAATAAAGTAGCCCGCTCAATAAATCGCTCTGACCATTCTGGATCTTCTTCTTTCATAAAAGTAGCATAGATCAAACCGTAATAATGAAAGGCAAAAGCAACATAATAATCGCGTTGCGTTACTTTTCCATCTACGTACCATCCATCACCAATATACATCGAATCGATCAACGCTAATTCTTGTGTAAGTTCGTTTTTTGCCAATGGATCCCCACACTGATACAATGCCACCCGGATCAACACTTTAAAGAATGTCCAATTGTTTTTGGGAATCTTACAGGTTAATGCGTGTGACAACCACTTTTTCAGTGCTTGTTGATTCCTTTCAGGCAATTGCTCCCAAACATATTCTTTATGTAGTAAAAGTGTTAATGCCAATGCCGCTGCTTCAACAATATATTGGTCATAGTCCGTGATCTCTCCCCAATAATTTTCGCTGCCAGGGTCGGTTCCTGTCATTAATTTAGCAACATAGGCATCTCGCAACGGATCATCTTGGCATGCTGTCCAATAAGGTGCGATCCCCCATAGCGGACGTACAAGCGCTTCCATCTCTGCACGCTTCTGATCATATACAGCACCGCTGCTACCTAAATTCAATCCTGGACGATCAGTGGACAAAATAGCTGCCCGCAACGGTTGCATGATTTGTTCAAGTGCCGCTTGGTAATCCTGACGAGTCAAAAAAGGATTCTCTTGTAACGACGTCATTGTCAGCCCTCCTCTATCGATTTACAAAATAGAATAGCAAGCAAACCGGGCTTTTTCAACCGTTCTCATTCTATGAAGCAGTGATAAAAATGAGAGATTTTTCTCTCGTATTTCTCACTTAACCTATTAACAAAAGAATGACCCGTGATTCTATCTCAAAAGAGGAGTCGCAGTCCGAAAAAGTTAACCTGTCAAATATGAAAAGTCTATGATAGATTCCCAGATTTCTCGAATTTTTTTTCATAATTTTTTTCTAAAAAAAAGACCGACACATGTTTTGGCGCTTGAATAAAAAGTTGGCTTTCAAAAAGCTGCAGACAACTTACTCTCGGGCGTGAGACTAAGTAATACCCCATCAAGCTGTATCTGCTAAATAGCTCATAAAGTTTCTCCTGTCGGCTCTTTCTCTCAATAAGGAATGATCCGAGGAGCAGACAAGACAACACCCTTAGTTCTTGACTGCAGGAAGAACCATTCGCCAATTCATAAAAAAGAAGAGTGAAAAGAAACTAGAAATGACCCATATACAGGGAACTAATTCAAACTTAATCACAGCGCTGCTCACTTTGAACTGATACAAGGATCCAGCTAAAATAAGGGTTAGTCCGATACTGGCAAACAGAGTTTTTAACAACAAAGCAGGTCTTAACGGTTTGCTGCGAATGTGGATAATGACCTTAGCAAATACATGGGTTAGGAATAGAATGGTTAGGAAGCTCAATATTCCGGAAGAGAGCATGCTTAGCTTCAATGCTTTACCAGTCTCTTCCACCAGAACAATGCAAATAGGATGGATAAAATAATAATATTGTGACAGTTCTCGTTATTTTTTTAAGCAGGAGTTCTGCGTTGGATTTTTTGAGAGCAGCCAAAGAAATAAGAAAAAACTCAACGGCACAAGCATCAAGATAAAATTCATGTCCAATCTGTGAATGTGAGAAAGGAACAGACCTTCCAACACGAACAAACTTCCAAATAACAAAAGAAAACTAGAACTATGTTTTCCCATTCGGGATAGCTTTTCCTGATGATCATAGATGAAAAAGCCAATAAGCGTGAAAATCATGCCAAAGAACAGACCATTTCTAGTCGTAAATGTTAGCCTAATAACCAGATCAAAAAAATCTTTAAACCAACCAGATGGTAGAAGACCATAGTAGGTCTCCAAACTTCCAAATAAATAAAGAACTAGTGAAATGACAAACACTTTTTGATACGAAAAACGTTTCAACAAATTTACTATAAAAATGACCGAAAGGATAAATGCAGGGATGTACCATAAATGATAATAGGTGCCGATATGGACAAATCCCACAAACAAAGCCGCAGGAAGTAGTTCTATTGGCACTTCTTGATTTTGATGAATCCAGTCTAGCCCCATCGGAAGGAAAAGAATGCTCCATACGACGTAAGAGTTGATTAAATGCAGGAAATATTCTTTTAAATATTCCGGTCTCATCTGCATCCCCTTACGGATGAAAAATGAACTGCTAACAAAAAAGAAAGGCACCGCAATACGACAAATAATATTTTTGATAAAAAAATTGGTCTCCGCTTGAGGAATAAGGGTATCACAATGAATCATAATAACCATGATAGCCCCTGCATATTTCATTCTATCCAATGCTGGATAACTCACTCTTTTTCCCATCCTATCCTCCATAAACTGGTAGCCACTTATTTTTTCAGCCTAAATATATCACAGCAGAGAAAAAATATTGTCCACCATAAGTCTGAACTTCTACACTGGAAGATAAGCAAAGAAAAGACGTTAAAACACATTACATCCTTCAAAAAAAGAATGCAGCAGGTTTTAACGCCTTTCAACAGTTTACAGCCATTCTTGCTTTACAACAAAAAATGAGCCGCGAATCTCGCCAGCAAGTTTCGAACGCTGACGAGCGAATTTAAATTTCCCTTCTAGCTCAGCAGGAACCGGCATCCCTTCCGACAGTTTGATACCAACTGCACGTTTCGGAGGCTTTCCTTCACTGGTTCCATGTTTTTCATAGAGTAAATTAAGAACCATGCCACTCTCATAATAGAATTCAGGCCAAAAAAGATCGTCATCTTCGTAAAGTGCTACTTCAAGAATGGGTGATTCAAAAACTAGATCCCGTTCTTCTTTTAAGATCTGCTTGATCAGTGCCACCAAATCAGGCTTCTCAGCAGCTGGATAGGTGGTATACACATATTTGTATTTGTTCCAAAAGTAACGCGCTTCATTTGCCCGCAGACCGGCTAATTTTTCTGCAACAGGAGAGCTCTCTAATCCATCCGTCACTACATTTTTAAAATCCACTTCGTAAGCCATTTCTTTTCTCCTTACGTTTATTTGATCAATCACCAATACTAGCTAAATAATGATTATTTGATGGCTTGATTATAACACTAAAGAGGAATGACAGGTCACTAGCTAGCTTAAGGAAATGGTTTAGCCAGTACTAGTTGGTACAGGCAACTGGATAGTCAGTCATTATTGTTTTGGAGGACAAAGAACTAGTTGTCATTGTTTGTCGAATAGTAGGAGGGATGCTATGCTTAATCTAGAAAGATTTTTGATCAATCATCTATCGATATAAGTTTAGCTAAAAAAATTCCCTTCAATCTCTGAAGAGAAAACCAATAACAAAGGGCTATGACCTAAGTAAACATCCAACGAAATGATCTGAGTTGGAGGAGCGGTCGAATACTTTTCATAAAGCTGTGATCAGAATCTATGAGATCACAGAAGCCTGTCTCTTAGTATTCAGATCTTCCGTTTATTAAAATACTTACAGTCATCCCTTTTCTGAAAAGGAGAATCTCTATGAAAGTCTTATTTATTGGTGCATATGGCAAAGTCGGTCAGCATTTCGCCGAGCAACTGAAGAATCATCCACAGATCAAGGAAAAAGCCTTGATCCGAAATCCTGAACAAGTTCCTTTCTTTGAAGAGAAAGGGATCGAGACGGTACTACTGGATTTGGCTTCCAGCTCGATTGAAACGATCGCAGAAGCAGCAAACGAAGTTGACGCTATTGTTTTCAGTGCTGGTGCCGGCGGCAAAGGACTAGAAAAAACGATAGCAGTCGATCTAGATGGTGCCGTCAAAGCCATGGAAGCGGCAAAGAAAGCGGGCGTCAAACGTTTCGTCATGGTCAGCACTTTCAGAAATGATCGGGAAGAACTGTTGAAACAAAATAGTTTGCAGCCTTACACGATCGCCAAATATTATGCGGATGAATGGTTGAGAAGCCGCACCAACTTGGACTGGACCATCGTCCATCCCGGCGGTTTGACAGACGATCCGGGAACAGGCAACGTCAAAGCAGGCAAACGCAATGAGTTCGGCTCGATTCCGCGGGCAGATGTTGCTGCCACATTGATCGCTGTTTTGGAAAATGAAAACAGTATTGGCAAAGAATTTGAAGTCATCAGCGGAGAAACACCAATTGCTGAGGCCATTCACGAATTATAAAACCATCTGATGAAATAGTCCCCTTTCGTTAACAAGCAGTCCCTGCCACTATGTTGTCTCTCAAGCGACAACATAGTGGCAGGGACTTTTAGGGCGAAATGCAGGCTGTGCCTTCTCCAAACAGCATGCTTATCTTGTACCTTTAATCATTGCTAACGCTTGCGAAACACCATCTTCGTCATTTGAAACGGTCACATGATCTGCTAATTCTTTGATTGCTGGATGACCGTTTGCCATGGCAAAACTTATATCCGCGTTCTTAAACATTTCTAAGTCATTTAAACTATCTCCAATAGCGAATTTTGTTGGCTGGTCTAATTCATAAATGCGGCTAAGATGATCAAAAACAAAGCCCTTGGATACGGAGCGAGGAACGATTTCAAGATTGACGGCCGCTGATTCAGTAACAGAGACATTTGGTATATTTTCTATCTGCGGAAATAGCTCTTTTTTTATCTCACGATTAGGGACGAAAACAAACAGTTTATAAACATTAATATTTTTTTGATTGATGATTTCTTCAATCGCATCGTAAGCTGTCGACTGAATGGTATTTTCATAATCAAGTTCATAATTCAGTTCTTCTACAGGAAATTCTTGACCAATCGCATAGAAAATGTTTTTCATCTCTTCTTGATAGTTTTGCGATTCATAGCTGCCTTGATTGGTATATATTTTTGTTGGAAACGCTGAAACGATCTGGCTCACTTCTTTTACAGCTTGGGGATCAAATGGAAAATCAAAAATCAGCTTGTCTTGATCGTACCCAATGGCACCATTCAATCCGACCGCCGGGATCGCTAAATCAGCTTCTTTGAGGATCGCCTGAATATCTCCTACTTCTCGACCCGAACAAATAAAGGGAATCAATCACTGGAAAGCGACTTTAAAGAAGCGGCATTTTTATGACTGATCTTTTGCTCCGAGTTTAGTAGTGTTCCATCCAAATCAATTCCTATTAAATTCATGATATACGCTCCTATATTGTTTTTCTTTATTATACGTTTTAACTTAGGAGTTGACCAATACCTTTCGCACATAGGTTGTTATCTCTACAACAGCGAATTTATTCATATGCCTTGACTTCGCTCAAACAAATGTCCTAATAGTTAGAGCATTGCTCTAACTAGCCAGTTCAAAAAAAGAGGAGAATGAACTAAAACGATGGATATCATCAAGATATTGATTATGAAAGACTCTTGTAACCGATGACTTTAATCAGTATCCTGCTGGAAATCTATTTTTGCGCTATCTGCGATTTTTATCCAGATAGACCTCTTTAATAAGCAATATGATTTAGTGCCTTAATTACTTTTATTCAGGCCATTGTCAGCATCTGCTAATTCATATACCATCACGACTGTCGAACAACGCTCACCGACTTGATTCACCCAATGATCTTTCAAAAAACCGCTTTGTTTGAACCCTACTTTTTCGTATAATTTCAGTGCCGGCTCATTTGTAGAATTGACAGTGATTTCGATTCGATTAAAGCGATTTTGGGCAGCAATCCTTTGCATGCCTTTTTCTAAAGCCGCTTTCCCATAGCCTTGCCTTTGCCTTGACAGTTCACCAATCTTTATATCAAACGTTGCTCCTTTAGCTTCGATAGGCTTGTAGGCAAATTCTCCAATGGGGTGGCCTTTTTCGTCTATAATCAATAAAAACTCACCAGAAACCTCCTCGTAGTAATGAAGCGATTGCTGTACTTCCTCAATGCTCACTGCTAACCCTTGAGGGAAACCGACCGCTGCCATCACCTTTCCGTCTTGCCACCATTTCTGGATCAGTGGGCTATCATCTATTGTTGCTTTTCTTAATGAAATTGCCAATTCTTTTCTCCTTTATTTTTATCAGTTGTCTCTCTCACGAGGGCACATCCAAGAAGAACCTCGTTCGATTATTTCAGATACTTTTGCAGAGCATTCTCACTTCTTCTATGACCTCAATAGAAAGTCTATTTAATAAATTGGTTTGCCTATTAATCAATAGTATGGCATAAAAATAAGCAGCAGTAAACGCTACCTGAATTTCTAAACTTTTTCTATAAAAAAACAGCAGCCACTGGATCTTGTCTGCCCCTTTGGTTGCTGTTTTTTTAAATTGTTGTCTTCAGTTGTGTTTTTTTACAGTATATATAGTGTTAAACCCTGTTTCACAACCAGTTAATCTGCCTTTTCTAACCACTTTCGTGATTTTTCAACCTCTTGATAGGTCAGTTGATGACTTGGGGTCCAAACATATTCTATTTGTGCACCTCGAGACTCAAAAATCGCTTGCACATACTTGCTGTCTTCCACAGAAACGATAGGGTCCTTCAGACCCAAACTCATAAATACGTTTGTTTGTGCCAGTAGGTGATTGGGTAATTTCGATACTGGATACATTGGATGGTACAAAATCGCTTTTTGAAAAAGAGCACTGAATTCCAGCAATAGATTGAGCGCAATATTGGCTCCATTAGAGTAACCAACCAAGACAACTTGTTCGATTGAGAAACCTTTTTCTTTAGCGACTTCTTGAATGAATGCTGCCAGTTCTTGCCCCCGGAACATTAAATCTTCTTCATCATAGATGCCTTCTGCTAATCGTTTGAAATAGCGGGGCATGCCATTCTCTAAAACATTGCCTCGAATACCTAGCAATGATGCTTGGGGATCTAGGTCGTGACCTAGATCAAGCAAAGAGCGTTCATCGCCGCCGGTTCCATGTAACAAGACAAGTACGGGAGCAGCTGGTTTTCCTTGGTGAAAGATAAAGTTCATTTGTCCTCCTTCTCGTTTGGTCGTGCCAAATCGAAGATCTCGCCGATCTCAGCATACGAATTTCCCGCAAGTCGGCTAACTGCCGCCAATTTTTTGGGATTGATTTTTCCTTCTTCATAGACCTGTTCATTTATTTGATACCCAGTGATTTTAAGTAAGAGCAGATCCACTTTTATCTCTTCTTTGTTTTTTTCCTTGGTTTCTTCCTCGTTAATCGGTACATGTTGGTAAAGGGTGGTTTCAAAGCGAATTTTCGCCTCTTGCAATCCGGGTACGCCAACCGTTTGAGAAGGGACTGGCGTAAAATTTGCGACGGTCAATTCACTTTGTTCTGCAGGTAACAGTGCCGCTGCCTGATTGGCTGCTTCCACATTGCTGCGATCCAAGATATGGATCACTGCTTCCTTGGTCGTGAGTAAGTTACGAGCCGTATCTTTCATCGTGCCCTTTTTTCGCTGAACAGCGATCGAAACGATGGCGGGTTCTGAACTGACGATCGAAAAGAAACTGAAGGGGGCAATGTTTACGGTCCCTTCTGCCGATCGTGTCGTTACGATGGCAACCGGCCGCGGAATGATCGAGCCGATCAATAATTTATAATTTTCTCTTTGCGTCAGATTTTGGGGATCCAAATAAATCATGCAACACCGCTTTCTCTTTTTTGTGTATGATTGATGACTTCCTACTTGTAAATTAAACAGTCAATTTGGGTAAATGAGCTGTGATTTCTCCGCGGCGCTCTTCAAAGTGAGGGGGCAATTTGAGTGCTGTCCCCAGGGTTTCCAATGGTTCATCGATGAGAAATCCCGGAGATTCCGTTGCAATCTCAAAAAGGATCGTACCAGGCTCTTTAAAATAGACGGCTTTGAAGTAGTTACGATCTTTGATTTCTGTAACACCATACCCTTTTGTATAAAGGTCATCTTGCCAGTTGATTTGGCTTTCCTCATTCGGTACCGACCAGGCAATATGATGGACGGTACCGACACCCCAACGACCAGGTCTCAGTGGCTCTGTTGGTAGGAGAATCTCGTGTTTCACTGGTCCGGCAGTCACCAATCGTCGGTTTGATTCTGTCTCCGCTACAACTTGCAGCCCTAGATCATGGGTCAACGTCTTGAATGTTTCCTCTGGCTTAGCGGAAAGTAAGACCGCTCCATGGAACCCAAGAATCGCGTTTGTTTCCGCTGCTTCCCCTTCCACTAGCGCTAAAGACAGTTCATGAGGATCTTGAAGTTCCAATGTTGGTTGCCCAAATAGATGGCTCTCATGAACAGTGACTTGATGATGGGCCAATTGTTGTTTCCAATAGTCGCTGCTGCCTTTAGGAATGCGAAAGGTAATCGTGCCCACCTGTCCGCTACCGACACGACCAGGATGCGCGTTGGCCCATGGGAAAAAGGTAATGATCGTGCCATTTTCAATGGACAGATTGCTGTAGTAGAGATGATACGTATAAGGATCATCAAAGTTGACGGTTTGTTTGACTAAACGCAAGCCTAATACTTCGCGGTAGAAGTCTACATTTTCTTGCGGGTCACCGACGATTGCGGATATATGGTGGATTTGTTGAATGGGTTGCATCATTTTTACCTCCTTAGTTATGGCTGCGAGTGGTATCAAACGGCTTGATCGCTTTTTCGATCATTGCACGTTGGTCTTCCAAAAACGGAGCCAGTGATAATTTTTCGCCCAATGTTTCGTAAGGCTCGTCACCCATGAAGCCAGGTTCATCTGTCGCTAATTCAAAAAGAATATGTCCTACACGTACATACAGCGATTCAAAATAGTAGCGGTCCACATAGCTGGAATTCGCGAGACCCAAATTTTCAAAAACTTCTTGCCATACGGCTAAAGATTGGCGATCGGCTAAACGAAAGGCGACGTGATGCACTTCCCCGTCTCCTTGTTGTGCTTGTGGGCTTGTGGTATCTTCGACTAAGACGATTTCTGCCCCATTGCCCCCCTCGCCAACTTCTAATAGCGTGCGATTTCCTTCTTGATCGATGGCTTTGAATCCAAAGACATTTTCCAGTAATCCCTTGAAATCGGCAAAATAAGAAACGGAGATTTCGACTGGGCCTAAACCATAAATAGCGAATTCTTCTGGAACTGGCCCTTGTTTCCATGGAATACCTGCTTTGACGCCTTGATTGTGTTCATCAGAAATCAATTGGTAAGATTGCTGATCAAAATCCCAGAAGCGCAACACTTTTTTGCCAAATTCTGTTGTGATCGCTTCATGTTTCACATCAAATGTCTCAAAACGCTTTTTATAATAGTCTAATGCAGCATCGGATGGTACGCGAAAGCCTGTACGGGTAATTGAATTTGTTCCTTTACTGCCACGATCGGTATTGGGAAAATCAAAGAATGTCATCGTGGTTCCTGGGGAACCTAGATCATCCGCAAAATATGTGTGGTAGGTATAAATATCATCTTGATTGACGGTTTTCTTCACTAAACGCATCCCCAAAATCTCTGTAAAGAAGTGATAGTTTCTTTCGACATCACTGGTCATGGCTGTTACATGGTGTACCCCTAGTAATTGGTCTTGTTTTCTCATTTTTTCTTCCTCATTTCTCGTTATAAGTTATTTTTCGTAATAATGTTTTTAATGTTTGCAACTCGTCAATACTAAGCGAGGCAAAACTTGCCGCAATTTTTGTGGCATGAGTTGGAAAGATCTGATCCATCAATTCTGCCCCTTTATCTGTCAGACTGACATAGGTGATTCGCTGATCCGTTTGACTTGTTTCTCGACGAACGCAGCCTTTTTTTACGAGTTGATCGATGACGTACGTCGTGCTGCTGCTGGCAATCAAGATTTTTTCTTTGATGGCTTGGGTGGTGTGTGTACCTTTATGATAAAGCAGTTCCAGAACGGAAAACTCTGTCAGATTCAAGCCATAACAGCGGACATCTTGTTTAGCCACCTGCTCTAAGTGACTGCTGCTGCGTAATAAACCAATATAGACCTTCAATGCTTCCTCTTGATGATCCATTTCCTCACCTCGCTCGATTTATTTCGAATTCGAGATAACAATAACTTACTTTTTGTAAGTTGTAAAACAATCTGCTTTCCTTCTGAAACAAGCTTTGTCAACGTACAACAAAAACCCCCTTACCATTAGAATCCTTTTAAGCAAAAAGGATCTAATGGTAAGAGGGGGATTGACTTCTATTTGTAGCAGGTGTTTATTGTCCAATCTACTAGGAACTACTTCATTAAGATATAGAGAAAAATCAAATTCCGCTGGTTAGTATGAAAGCAGCGAGGCAGCCTCTTTATCAACGATCAATGTCATATCTGGATGGGTCGTCAATAGCGTTGCCGGAACGTCCTCCATTACTGTTCCATCTACTAATTGTTTGACGATGCCTGCTTTTTTCTTGCCATTGGCGATCATTACCAATTTCTTCACCTGCATGATGCTTTTTGGTCCCATTGTTACATAGAAATCAGGTTGTTTTTCTTTGTCTCCACCAACCTCACTTAACAAAACGTCAGCCATCTCGGGTGTCGCATTCGCATTCATGCGACTCGTTAAATCTCCAAATTTTGTCGTGTTCGGTAAATTCCCACAGAAATGGCCATCTGATCCAACCCCCAGCAACACCATATCCAATCCACCATCGGCTTTGATTCGTTCATCTTGTGTTTCATAATTCGTCCAGTCCAAGACATGGATTCTTTCACGATCGATTTCCGCTGGTCCAAAAAACAGGTTGTGCAAGTTCGTCATCGTGACACCATAGCGGTCTTCTTCCCCTTTGAATGGAATCTCATCAAAGTTATAAAAGTGAACGTGCTCAAAATATTTTTTATTTTTTACTAGTGGTACCAGCATTTCATACACCCCTTTTGGTGTTGATCCAGCGGTGATTGAAATATTCTTTCGATGCTGGCTGTGCATTACGCCTAAAAGGTGCTGTACGGCTACTTGGCTCATCTCTTGATAATCTTCCGTGATGATAACTTTCATGTGTCTTCCCTCTTTCTCATTCGTTTCGTGGACAGCGGCCCTTAATGGAATTACCTTCTCAAAAAAATCCCTTTCACTTTCTATTGTATAGGAAAAACAGGCCAAATTGTTCGACTTATCTGAAATTTATTTTTGCATTCTATGGCGCACATCTTTTTGATCCATCCGAGAACTACAATTCTTCCCCTTGGGCGAATGTACAGCTGCAGGAAATCTATTCAATACTAAAAAAGCATCTGATACAGAGTGAAGTCGGAAATCAGCAATGAAATCTGCACTTTTCTCCTATTTACTTCCTAACCTTCTAATCTGTATTTCAGATACTTTTTTTCAGAAAATAATCCATCAGTGAAGAATCAAATGCAACGCAAAATCTACCTAACTATAGTAAAAAATCATTCCGCTTCTTCGATATCCCGGGCAATTTTTTTCACGTCGATTTCCCGCTGCAAGAACTCAGCATTCTCTATGGGAAAATGTTGACGAAACTCGGCTACTTCCATTACTTCTGCTTCACCACTGATTAAGCTAAAATCCAGTACATGACCAGCAAACTGATGATCGTCACTAATAAAGTGCAGATGGAAGCCTGCTGCTGCAGCACCATGGAAAAGTTTCGGGGTAAAGAAGCCTACGATAGTTCCTGCTATTTCTGTCGCCGTAAATTCAGGTTGATTTTGAATGATTTCAACGAATTTTGGATAGGGCTTTTCTTGTTTAGGCGCTACCCGCACGTGCATCGTATCAAACATTCCATGAAGCTTGATGGCCGCAAACAAATTGGGACTGATGGTCGCTAATAATCTTCCCTTGACTTCTTCATCCGTAGCTTCTGTGTCAAAAGCAAGTTCATCCGTGGCTTCAAAATCAACGACAGCTGCATACGGCGTCGTCTCGGTCCCTGTCAGCTGCTTCACCTGTCCTGTTTCGTCAACATGATAAATCACGCCCTCCAAGAAAATAATCTCACCATTTGAACCAGCTAATGTACCGATTCCTGTATCACCATAGGCTAACATCTTGCCGATTTGTTCGGTACCATCCATCAAATCTTCCATCAACCCGCCTAAAGTTCCGTGTTGATATAAATAACTTTTGCTTTTCACGTTCATCATGAAGCTCCTTCTATTAGTAAAATAAATACTCTTAGTAAAATTGATCCGGCAAAATCGTCTTGCCTAATTCGGCATTATCGGAATAATCGACCGGGATATCAATGACGACTGGTCCATCAGTTGCAAACCCTTCTTCGATCGCGGCTGTCAATTCTTGTTTTGTTGTGGCACGTAATCCTTTTGCCCCAAAGGCTTCCGCGTATTTGACAAAGTCTACAGGACCAAATTGAACACCTGAAGCACGATCATATTTCATTTCTTCCTGAAATTTCACCATATTGTAGGTGCCATCATTCCAGATAAGATGAATGATGTTCTGTTTTAAGCGAACAGCCGTTTCTAATTCTTGTGAAGAGAATAAGAAACCACCATCACCAGATACGGAAATAATTTGCGTATTCGGCCGCACTAATGCTGCCGCAATTCCCCATGGCAATGCCACACCTAATGTCTGCATCCCATTACTAAACAATAGATGGCGAGGTTCATAACTGCGGAAATGACGCGCCATCCAAATGTAGTGACTGCCGACATCAACAGTCACGGTCATCTCATCCGTCACTTTTTGCTGCAATGTATCAATGATCTCCAATGGATGCAATGTTTGTTCTGTTCCACGGGCCTCTATTTGCTTTTCGGTTAATTTTTCTTGCAACGTAGCTAAATAGTTCTGTGCATCTGCTGATAACGTATATTGATCGATGGCTTGTGTCACTTGCTCAATGATTTTGGCAATGCTGCCTAACAGCTCTACTTCAGGCTGCATGTATGGATCGATTTCCATCGGTACTTCATCAATCACAATAATCCGTGCGTCTTTCTCTGCATTCCAATTGCGCGCTTCATATTCAATCGGATCATACCCCACAGCGATCACTAAATCACTTCGTTTTAGCAGCATGTCTCCTGGCTGATTACGGAACAAGCCCACACGGCCAAAGAAATGGTCTTCCAAAGCACGAGAAATGATTCCTGCTCCTTGAAAAGTTTCCACGACTGGTAATCCCGTTTTCGCTATCAAATGACGAATGGCTTCCGTCTCGCTTTCAGCAGAAGCCCGCATGCCTAGTAATAAAACCGGTAGTTTTGCTTCCTTGATGCGTTCAACGAGATCCTCGATATCCTCTGGATTCGCTTGTCCTAATTTTGGCGCTGATAATGGCTTGATGGCACTTCCTTCGACTTGGCCATCCGTTACATCTTGTGGTATCGACAGAAAACTGGCACCTTTTTTTGCGGTTTTAGCGATTCGAAATGCATTTGCGATATTTTCAGATAATGTTTCGGGATCTTGGATCTCCGTGCTGTATTTGGTTATTGGACTAAAGAGAGCAGCGTTGTTCATACTTTGATGGGTCAGTTTCGATAAATCAGAACGTTTCACTTGCCCAGCCAATGCCAGAACTGGATCTCCTTCAGCTGTCGCTGTCACTAATCCCGTTGCTAAATTACTGGCACCTGGACCACTGGTAGCAATGACTACTCCTGGCTCTCCAGTCAAACGGCCAATGGCTTGTGCCATAAATGCAGCATTCTGTTCATGCCGGGCTAAGATCAATTGTGGTCCATGGTCTTCTAATGTATCGAAGACACCATCGATTTTTGCTCCTGGAATCCCAAAAATATAGGGGACGTGATGATTTTCTAAACTTTCAACAATAATTTCTGAACCTTTTTTACTCACTGTACTACCTCTTTTCGAAATCTGTATTAATCTCACGACTAATAATAGCACTTTTCTTTTATTTATCAAGAATAATACACTATTTTCATCTGTATTAAAAAAATAGCAATTAAAAGGAACCGTTTTCTAGCGCTCCCTAAAAAGGATTCTATAAATAAGAACGATTCGTAAAAACAAATTGTTATTATCTAGTTTTATTTTCTTATTTTTTTCATGTTTTTAATATAAATCATGTTATAATAAAGACATCAAAAAGTGAAAGGAACTAGAAAAGTTATGGGTATGTGGATTAGTTTGGTCAGTTTCTTAGCAGTAATTGTAAGCGGTATTTTGTTGATTATCGCTGCCATCAAGAAGCGACCGAAAAAAAGATTGGGATTTATTTTATGCGGAAGCGTTATTCTATTTTTTGCTGGTGCAATTTTATCTCCGAGCAATTTGACACTATCTGTTATTTCACCTGAAATACAAACGGATGAAACAGGAAAAGCGACTATCGAAGGGGAAGCCACGGCCGATGCTGTCCTAACGATCAATGGGGAAACGGTCAAAAACAGTAAAGGTTCTTTTAGCTACACAGTTCACCTGAATGATGCCACTGAGCAACAAGTTGTGGTAAAAGCTGCCTTAAATGATCAGAAAAAAGAACAGGAAGTCTTGATCAAACCTTCCAAAGAATTTGTGGCTTATTTAGAAGCAGAAAAAGCGGAGAAAGAACTGATTAAACAGGTCGAAACTGCACTAGCGTTGGCAGAATCTAAACCAACACAAAAAAATTATGATGAAGCAGCAACATTGGTTCATTCTCTCAGCAAAACATATGACGATTATGATCAACGTTTGGCCGTCCTCCAAGATCATCTGCAGATCGCCAGCGCGTTAGAAAAAGCGGAACAAAGTCTAAGCAGAACAGACCTTGAGGCAGCTGCCAAGCTTGTTGCAGCAACAAGTTCGACGAAAACTGAATTTGAAGATCGACTGGCTTCTTTACAAACAAAAGTTGAAGAGAAAGAAACACAAGCGAAATTGCAAGCACAAGCGACCAAAGCTGTTGAAAAAGCCGAAGCAGAGCCGACTGAAGCAAACTTAGCTAGTGCAACTTCTGCGATTGCCAAGCTTCCCTCAGCAGATGATGGATTGACGCAGCGAGCTGAAGCTGTTCGCCAATCGATTCGTGAAGAACAAGAACGGCAGCTTGCTAAAGCCGAACAAGAACGGCAAGCAGCCGCCGCTGCGAAACAGCAGGCAAACCAAGCCAGCCAGTCAAATCAAACCACAAGCAATCAAGCAGAAGAATATGTCATGATCACCCGTACAGGGAAGAAGTATCACACCCATAAATGCGGCAATGGTACTTATTTCCCAGCTACGTTGTCCGAAGCTTTAAGCAAAGGATTGACCCCCTGCGAGAAGTGTTACTGATTTTTTTGAATATGGAACAGAATCTAGACAGCGTTCTTCCTTTCTAATCAAAGAAAAGAACGCTGTTTTTGGCGAACAAATATGCGGGTCATACCATTCTTCCTAAAATATCTAGCAGGACCGAGATACGTCGAAGCTTGTTTGGTCGTAGAAAAAAACGTCAAGGCTAGTATGCTCCTAGCATTGACGTTCATCGTATTTTCTGTAGATTATACCTGTTAGATAGAAATAACACGCTGGTTGCTTGTCAAAAGGACTTAGAAAGATAAAGCACAAGATCGTCATTATTGTAACAAGCAGCACCCATTGCCAAGACTTGATTCTCAAACCAGACCCCTGATCCGTCAGGTAAGTAGCCATTTTTTAAATACAGTCGCTGTGCAGTGCCATAACCAGAATGAAGCCCCACACCAATGGTGATCACAGACGAAAATGTTTTGGCTTGTTCTTCTGCAGCTTGGAGCAGCTTAGCGCCGATTCCTTGCCGCTGAAAGTTTTGAAAGACATTTAGATCGGTGATCTCCGGATAGCCATTCTTTTTAAAAGGACCGGCTTTTGCGTGGGGAATCAATGTCGCATAGCCTGCAATCTGTCCCGAGTCTTCCGCGACAAAGACCTGTCGCAGTCCGCGGCTCTGTTCTTGAAGATATCTCTCTAATGTAGCTTGACGACTAGGCCATTGTTGTGCAAGAAACGCTTGATCGATTGATCGACAATCACTAGCTGTCATTGGGCGAATAATCAAATTGATCCCTCCATAAATTTCATTGTCTCATTGATTATAACGCATTTCGGCTCAAGCGTTCGACTTTTCCCATGTCCTTGCAGAATACTGCTGCCCCAGTTGCCACTAGCAGTTGCTTTATTCACCCATCAACATAAGATGGCAGGTTCGATTCCTAACTCGGTTTTGGTCAAAATCCACGAAATAAATATACCCTACAGAACCAATTTCAAGCTTTCCTTCATGTAAAATAAAACTTTCACTCGCCCCGAAAAACGAAGAACGGATATGGGCATCGCCATTTAAAATCGTTGCTGGATCTGTCGGATAGTTAGGATCATCTAGGCTCATCAGAAATTCCAAATGTTTCGGTCCAGGGTAACGATAATTTGTATTTTCCGAGAGTTCTCTAGGCACTAGTTTATCCAAAATGCGATTCAGATCAACTTGTAAAAATTCATCCCCATTAAAATCCGTATCATGCATGAATTCCTCGAAAATGACGGAACAAGTTGTGTGTGGGGATTGGACTAAACAGATGCCGTTTTTGATTTGGCTTCTCTCTACAAAGTCCTTCACTTCTTGCGTAATATTATGATAAGATACCCGATTGCCATTTGATGTCAATGTTAGCTGTTCTTTCGCGAATTTCATCTTTTAATCCCCTCATCTCTTAGCTCAGCAACTTTTTTGATCATTTCTGTCAAAACGTTCTGCGGATCTGGCGCGCAGACGATACCACTGGTGCCACCCGTTCCGTCGGCTCCTGATTGCAGTGCTTTTGCCACATCGTCTGCGGTCGAAATACCAGCCGCTTGTAAAATCTTGATTTCTTTGTTGATGGCACGGATGGCTTGATTGGTTTCTTCCATATAAGAAACGTCACTCGTTTGACCGGTACCAATCAATTCAGTTGGTTCACAAACCATAATGTCAGGCTGCAGAGCTGCCACTGCTTTAGCTTCTTGCAGTGAATTCGCGCAAGCAATCGTGATGAGCCCCAACTCATCTGCCCGATTAATCGCTTTTGCGAGTTCATCTAATGTCATTGGGTGTTCTGCATGATTGAGAAATGTCGCTGCTACGCCGACATTTGCTACTGATTCAGGTAAGACGTAGCCCATTCCCCGTCCAACAGTCATGCCATCGATGTGTTGAACCGTAATGAACAAATGATTCGTAGCTTGTTTGATCGTTGCGGCATCTGCGTGCTGCACCGTGAACAAGATATCAACGTCATATTTTTCCGCTAATTGATCGGCGGCTTTTGCCAGTGCCAAGGATTCTTTTCCGTATAAATAGGCTTTGGGATTGACTACAAAAAAGGGTGCTCGTAACTGCTTTTTCCTCATGCTTATCCTCCTAACAAGTTTTTGTATGAAAAACGTGATAGTAATGTGCTAGCGTATCTGCCATTCCTTGATTCGCTGCTTTCTTTAGTTCAAAGTAGTCAGCAGGCTGCTGTTCTTGAATCTTGGTCATTGCGGCTGTAACGAAATCTGTAAAGATGTTGATTTTTCGGATCCCGCCTTGTGCACATTTTTCAAGATTTTCATCACCAGAAGAAGAACCGCCATGTAAGACTAACGGAATAGTAATGGCTTGATGGATCTCACTTAGTACATCAAAGTTGATTTTAGGCGTTCCTCGGTAATGCCCATGGGCTGTGCCGATCGAAACGGCTAACGAATCAACATTCGTTTGTTCAGCAAATCTTACTGCTTCATGGAAGTCGGTATAAATCGAATCAGAAAGCCCCGTTGCTTCCAAACTGCCGCCAGAGCCGACATGCCCAATTTCTGCCTCTACGACCACCCCATATTGATGGGCATAATCGGCGATCGCTTTGGAGCGGCGGATATTTTCTTCAAGCGGGTCTTCTGACGCATCGATCATGACAGAAGTGAAGCCTAAACGAATCGCTTCCTTGATGACTTCCTCATCTTGACCATGATCCAAATGCAACGCTACGGGGAAGGCGCTTTTTTCAGCCAAATACTTCCCAATCAGGGCTGCTTCTTCCAAACTCAGCATATCCATATGTGATTGGGCAAAAGCCAAGATCAATGGACACCCTAGCCTAGCAGCCGTTTCAACATAGGTGCGGGCACTGTCTAGATCAAAAAAGTTGGCTGCGGGAATGGCATAGTTGAATTCCTCTGCATGGTCAAACATTTCTTTTGTGGTAACAAGCATTTTGCAAGACTCCTTTATTCTCTGATTTTCTTTTCGATTTCTGCATACATTTCTTCGGTACCGATCCCTGTCAATAAAGGCAATCCCATGATGACTTTGTCTTTGATGGAATCAGGGACTACCGTGGTACTCACAACAATGTCGTAATCGTCGATCTTGTTCATTTCATCCGCGACTTTGGATTGATACAATTTGACTTCATTCGTCAGTTCTTTTTCTTTTAGCCATTCTTTGACTTTATTGGTTACGATCGTTGATGTCGCTACTCCGGTTCCACACATGATCAATAATTTTTTCATTGTTCTTCCTCCTACATGACGCTTTGTTTTTTAGGTAACACCTTGTTAACATAGATCAAACCGATGACAACAATCGCACCGATGATCGCTAATCCGCCCCAGCTCAATACTTTTGTCAAACCGACATAAAGCCAGGTAGTCCATAGTCCGCCTTCAGCTAGAGCTGTGATCGTTGAATTTCCTTGTAAGTCAAAATTGGCAGACTTAGCAGCTGTTGTTACTAATGGTGCGACCCAAGAAGTGATATACAAAATACTGGTCATATAAATTGTCCCTGCGATAACCGTCCGGATAATATTTCCGCCAAATACTGCTGCCATCAAACAGACAAGAAACGGAATCGTTGCTAAATCTCCAAAAGGCAATGTCGTATTTCCTGGCAAAACAACCGCTAAAAGTATCGTAATTGGTACGAGTAATAATGACGAAGACAATACTGCTGGATGTCCGACAGAAAGCGCCGCATCCATCCCAATGTAAAGCTCTCTTCCAGGGAAACGTTTCTTCACAAAGTCATTGGCAGACTCAGATATAGGTGTAAGCCCTTCCATTAATAGAGCAACCATTTTTGGCATAATGACCATCACTGCGCCGGTTTTAACTGCTAATTGGCCAGTGCCTGCCACATCATAGCCAGCGAGAATTCCGATGATCAAACCAATCAGAAAGCCCATAACTGTCGAGTCCCCAAAGACACCAAAACGTTTTTGAATCGATTCCGGGTCAGCTTTCCAGTCTCGCAATCCCGGAATACGATCGAATAACCAGTTCATCGGTAAAGCGAAAACAAATCCTGGAGCAGCGGTCCCGTGTGGGAAAGTGATATTCGGGAAACCATAGAATTTATTAATGATCGGTCCTAAAATATCTCCCATCAAAAGAATCATCATTAGATAGATGACGGTTGCAGCGATCCCCATGGCAAAGTTGCCAGTCAAAGCATAGACCAACGAAGAAATGAACGCCGCATGCCAAATATTCCAGATATCGACATTCAATGTTTTCGTCAGGCCAAAAATAATCAAAACAACATTTAACACAACACCGATCGGAATTGCCAGACTTCCTAGAATCGTCCCATAGGAAATCGCAGCTGCTGCCGGCCAGCCAACATCAATCGTCGTCAGATTCAAGCCAAATCGCTCAACCATCTGTTGCGCTGCTGGTCCTAAGCTATTGCTTAACAGGTCGATCACTAGATTCAAGCCCACAAAACCGACACCAACTGTTAAAGCAGATGTGAAAGCCTTGCCTGGTTTCGTTCCCAGAATAAGACCAAAAATAAATATCAAAATCGGGAGTACAACGATTGACCCTAAATCAACAAACCACTGTAACGCATTTAACATGATATTCCCTCCTTATTCCAATCCATACTGTTGCAAAATCATCCGATATTCCTCAACATCATGGATGTCTCTTAACTTTTCCAACACACCATTTTTTTGAAACATTTCGATCAAGTTTTGCAGCATTTGTAATTGTTCGTGCGGCTCCTTTAATGCCAACATAAAGATTAATGAAACTGAAATTTCTTTGTCCCTTGTTCCCATTTCAATGAATGGCAATGGATCTGTCAATGAAAGAAAGCCAACTTGCGATCTCTTGACATACTGACTATCTGTATGAGGAATCGCCACGCCAATCCCATTGATCATCAGACCGGTTGGAAAAACCGCCTCTCTTTTAATCACGTTGTCAAGATACGCCTCTGTCACACATTCATTCTTTAAAAATTCCTCTGTAAGTAGCCGAAATGCTGCTTCTTTAGATTCTACTTCTTTGTTTAATAAAGCAATTTGCTGGTCAAAAAACATTCGGGGTCCCTCCTTTTACAAGTTTACGATAAAGTTCTTCTCGATTTTTACTGCTAACCACCCATCGTATTTCTTCAGGAGAGTTGAATAAATCGTAAATAGATGCAATCAATTCTTTTGCTTCTGACATATTTTTTTCAGCGATTGCCAAGAGAACGACTAATTGAACTTCCGTATCTCCCCATTTTATGGCTTTAGGTAGTGTAACAAATGCTAGTTTTGTTGTTTTGACAGTCTGCGGATCGGCATGCGGAATCGCTACGCCTGTCTTTAATCCGGTACTGCCTAATTCTTCTCGTGCATAAAGTGACTGCTTAAAATCGTTGGTGACTAAATGATGGCTCAAATAACTCTCTGCAAGAAAATCTAAGACGTCTTTTTTGGTGTTAAACGGTTGGTTAATGTACAAAAATGCCGGATCTAGATATTTCTGCAATAGCTCTGATGATTGGTATTTGGATGAATGCAGTTTCTTTTCATTTTCATTCAGGTTTGAAAGATTTGCCGAAATCATGGCAATTTCTTCAGTTGTCGGTAATGGTGAAACATAGAGAACAGGGGGTGACACTTCCTCCAACGGAACAGTTGAAATGATCAAATCCACTAATTCTAGTGATGTACTGGCTAATTTCTCTGCACTGATGATCTCTAAAACTGTCGTAGCAGAAATCGTTTGTTTGATCCGGTTAAAGATCAGCTCAGAAGTGGCTAATCCAGAGCTGCAAACGATCAGCACATGCTTTGTGACTTTGATTTTTTCAAAAGCGAGTTGAAAATGAATCGTTAGAAATGACACTTCATCTTCTGTCAAGAAGAGTGCAAAGTTTTTTTCTAGTCCGCCAATCGCATATTTCGTTAATGTAAACATGGTCGAGTATTGCTTCTTGATCAATCGCAACAAAGGATTTTTGACTAACATGCCATTTTTCAGACGATGGATCATAGGGACAATATGCGAAAGCAGTGCTTGCAACAATAAGTTATCTTGTGTCAAATCAGTATCTAGCAAACGGGACATCTTCTCGATCATTTCTTCCGTTGTTTCGATCACGTTGGCTTCTCTTTTTTCCGTAATCTGCATATACGGCTCAATTCCATGAGCTAAAAGCAATGAACAAATGTATTGGATATCTGTCTCTGCTAGGGAAACAGCTAGTTCACTTTCAATCCGTTCTGCAAAGGAAACAGCAACCATATACAGTTTCATCTGTTTTAATTTCTCAAATCCCAAATTCTCTTGCTGTTCCAAATGTCTTCCTAGACAAATCCGTGAAAGAAAAATTTCCAACGATACCGTCAAGGATTCCACAAAATAACTATTGAGTTGGCGACCAAGTGTTAAGGATATTTCTGAAATCAGTGCTGTAGTCAAGGTAACGATCTTCGGATCAAACAATGTCTGAATGGCAGAGTGATCCAATCTTGCAGAATCTGTATGTTTTTCAAGAAAAGATTTGAAAGTTGCTTGTTGAACAGATTCTTCCTCCTCTAGCTTCAACCCTTTTGCAGACATTGACGCACGAACTTTTTTCTTCTGACAAAAAGCGAATAATTCATCTACATCTTTTTTGATCGACTGATAACTAACGTAGAAATATTCTGCAAATCCTTGGTAATGCATTGGCTTTTTCGAGAAGAAATAATTTGCAAAGATAAACAATTTACGATATTCAGGAGAATATTCGTCAACGATTTTACCTTCAGTAACGATGAGTTTGTAGCCTTTTTCCCTTGCAGTGGGATTCCCTTCAAGCTTGACCCCTCTTCTAGGCAAACGAGCAATGGTCAACCCGTAAGGCTTGATTTTTTCTTCCAGACTCGCCAAATCTGTATAGACTGTTTTTAAAGAAACATAGAGCTGTTCTTGAAAAAAAGCGGCTGGTCTGAACTCTTTTTGTGTCAGCAGCAATTGCAACAACACTTTCTCTCTTTTACTCAAATCCATTTGACCACCTCCAGGAAGCGCTTCCTTAACTATATATTAGGGAATCAGCGCATAATAGTAAATAATATCTGATTACCACATTAATCTGGTAATTGTATCACATAGTGACCATTCCACCACTAGACAAACAGCTTTTCAATCTGGAGGGATTCTTGTATGCTAAGTAAAACAATGAATGATAGAAAGGATGAACCAAATGGAGCACACAAACGATTCATTAGACCGAGGACCTTTTTTCCACGGAACAAAAGCATCATTACAATTAGGCGAATTACTGGAACCAAAAAAAGAATCCAACTTTGAAGCCGGTCGGATCTCAAACTACATTTACTTCACCGCAACATTGGATGCAGCCAATGGGGAGCCGAATTAGCCAAAGGAACTGGGCAAGAAAGAATTTATTTGGTTGAACCGACTGGGCCTTTTGAAAATGACCCGAACTTGACCGATAAGCGATTCCCTGGTAATCCGACCCGTTCCTACCGTTCTGCCTCTCCGCTGAAAGTCGTCGCAGAATTAGGGGCATGGGAACGGCATTCGGAAGAAGTGATTCAACAGATGTTATCCCACCTGCAGCAACTAACAGAAGATGGAAAAGCCGAAATCATTGATTGACAGTTTTCTTAGCACGCAAACGCCACCCTTGTTTCTGGCCGTCGAAAAGAAAAATATTCCAACAAGTGCCATGCTACAATGCAGAAAAGACACTGATTAAAAGAAGAAAGTAGGAATAACGATGTATGTAGGATTTGATATTGGCGGCACAACGATCAAATACGGGGTTCTTGATGAAACAGGAGCAATTCTGGAAAAAAATATGCTTCCGACAAACTACGATCCCCAGTCTTTCTATCAAAATTTAATCACAATTATTAATGAAGCTAAAAGTCGCTATCCGATCGCCGGGATTGGGATCAGTGCGCCGGGCATCGTGCAAAAAGACGGTTTGATGCTGACAGCTGGCGCCATCAAACCATTGTACGGCGAGAATTTCAAAACCACATTAGAAGAATGCTGTGGTTTAACAGTTTCTGTCGAGAATGATGCCAATGCAGCCGCCATCGCAGAGAAATGGATCGGCAATGCCCAATCCTTCTCCAATTACCTTTGCCTCGTCTTAGGAACTGGTGTAGGCGGAGGGATCGTAATCAATGATCAAGTGTATCGCGGTGCCCACGGCATGGCAGGAGAATTTGGCTGGATGGTGATAGACGCCTTGCCTTCTACAGGTAATAGTGAGGAAGTTTCGATCAATCGTAAAGCTGCTGTCGTTGATGGGCTCGTTCGGATCTACAATCAAAAAGGCGGTCAGCTGGCAGGATTTCAAGCGACGACAGATGCTCGAGAAATTTTTCAGCGCGCACAGATGGGAGAAACATTAGCAGAAACAGTGACCCAACAGTTCCTGACAGATTTGTCCGTCGGGTTGATCAATTTGATCAGCTGTTTCGATCCAGAAGCCATTCTGATTGGCGGTGGTATCAGTGCCAACCCATATTTCTTTGAACGACTGCAACAGACATTAACAACTGTCGAAACACAACACGCTGCCATCAACTATTTGCGGGGAAAAACGATTGCTCCTGTGCTGCCTGCCAAATTGCAAAATGACGCCGGATTAATTGGTGCAGTTTATCAGATTCATCAGCAACTCACTCGCTAAATCATGGTATACTCGTCATATACTCTTATGGGATAGCGAGGAACATTTATGGCCGTTTTTCAGCATTTGAACTTAAACAAATTGTCTTCAGTCGAACAAGAGATCTATCGCTTTGTTGTCAATAATTTAGAAAAAATCCCTTATATGCGAGTACGGGATATTGCAGATGATGCCCATGTTTCTTCCACTTCTGTCTTTCGTTTTGTTCAAAAAGTGGGATTCGATTCCTTTCCTGAATTTCGCTTTTATATCAAGACCCATTTAGAAAAAGTCCATTATGAAGAACATCAAAAACAGTTATCCCTTGAAGAACGCATCCGTGGATTGAACATGACGATTTTCCATCCCGATGTCGAATACCAAATCAAGAAGATGGCGCAAACACTGCGAGATGCGGACTGTATTTTATTTATGGGGATGGGGGCGTCTGGCGCAATTGCACAGTATGTCGCCCGCAAGCTCGCAAATATCGGCTACTTCTGCATCAGCATCGATGAATTGACTTACCCGATCCGCAGCTTCTTACGAGCCGATCAAAAAAACGTTCTGGTTTTCTTGAGTGTTTCTGGTGAAACAAAAGAATTGATCGAAGTCATTACTGGATTAGCTAATAAAGCGATTGCCCAAAAATATTGTATTACGAGAAATAAAGAGAGTTCTCTTGCCCATTTATGTGACTACTCGATCGAATACGCAGTCAAAGAAGAGCGCAAAGACATCTTCCTCGATCTGACTAGCCAGCTTCCAGCCATCGCCATCGTGGAAACACTGATTGGTTATTTACAAGATGAACCTACCCCTCAATGATGAACGAGCACAGAAAGTACCAGACAACGAAGAACGCCCTAGCCAGAACACTCGCTTTACAGCAGCAGTTTTCTGACTAGTGGCTGCAATCAAGCGTTTGTCTTGCTGCTTTCTGTTTTTTGTAACCACTTGTTCCGACTGTGGAATAAATTTCTTCCTCACAGAATTTGATTCTAAAAACGAATGCGTTTACTTTTTCAGGCAACCTTTCGCTATAATAAGTCCATCAAATAGAGAAAGGTGTTACTGTTATGCAAAAATTTAATGATCTACTAGACCGGTCCTTGGTACCAATTGCCACCAGATTGAATAACCAGCGACACGTCGCAGCGATTCGTGATGCATTTATGTTGATTTTCCCGTTGACGATTTCTTCTTCATTAGTTATTTTGGTCAACAATATCTTATTTTCCAACGATAGTTTTATCGTGCAATTATTTCAACTCTCAAAAATCTTTCCCAATTTAGAAAGTGCCCAGCAAGTACTGGCATCTGTTGCTAACGGAACCATCAATATCATGAGCGTATTCATTGCTTATCTGGTTGCCCAACTGCTAGCAAAACACTTTGATGCAGATGCGACACTAGTTGGTTTGACAAGTGTAGCTGCGTTTATGATTTTATATCCGACTTCTTTCTCAGTTGACGGTGTCAATGCCATCTCCACCCAATATTTAGGCGCACAAGGCTTATTCGTCGCCATGATCGTTGCTTGTCTGGTAGGAGAATTCTTGCCGAAACTATTCAAAGTCAAACGATTACAGATCAAAATGCCCGATATGGTACCGCCGGCAGTTTCCCGTTCGTTTTCTGGAATGATTCCTATCGTGATCATCGTAGCAGTTACCGCATTGATCAATTTCCTAGTACTGATGATTGCGCCAGAGGGCATCAATGAATTGATCTACAAAGGGATCCAAAGTCCGTTGCGTGATTTAGGAGGAAATGTCGTTGGTGTCTTGATTTTAGCTTTCTTACAAACACTGCTCTTCTCCATCGGGATTCACGGACCAAATACATTGAATGCCGTTCGTTCAGCAATTTTTACAGAACAAGATTTAGCCAACTTGGATTTCATCAATCAAGGCGGTTCCTTGTGGGATGTACCTTACAAAGAAACGTGGGGCGTTTTGAACGACATGTTTGCTAATATGGGCGGAACGGGAATGACGTTAGGGCTGATCATTGCCATTTTCATCGCCTCGAAGCGACCAGAACAACGGGAGATCGCTAAGATGTCACTTGTTCCAGGAATCTTTCAGATCAACGAACCGATTATCTTCGGGTTACCGATCGTCTTGAATCCGATTATGATCATTCCCTTTATATTGACTCCAATGGTCAATATTCTAGTTGGTTATTTTGTAACAGTCATTTGGCCGATCATGCCGACACCAGCAATCGGTGTGCCTTGGACCACACCGGGAATCATCAACTTGTTCCTAGGAACTGGCGGAAATGCAGTAGCTGCAATCGTTGGTGTGGTCTGTCTGGCGATTTCCGTATTGATCTACTTGCCATTCGTGATTGCTTCAAACCGTTCACAAAAAATCGAAGCGTAACTTTTTTAGGAGGAAAGAATTATGAGCAGCAAAATGCCAAAAGATTTTCTATGGGGTGGCGCAATTGCTGCCCATCAAGCAGAAGGGGCTTGGAATGTCGCAGGACGCGGCATGAGTATTGCTGATGTGATGACTGCTGGAGGAAACGGGATTCCTCGTGAAATCACGAGAGGCATCAAAGAAGATGTGTATTATCCTAATCACGAAGCGATCGACTTTTATCACCGCTACAAAGAAGATATTCAATTATTCAAAGCGTTAGGCTTAAAGTGTCTGCGTACATCGATCTCCTGGAGCCGTATTTTTCCAACCGGCCAAGAGGACGAGCCCAATGAAGCAGGCCTGCAATATTATGATGACCTTTTTGACGAACTATTAAACAATGGGATCGAACCAATCATTACACTGTCTCATTTTGAAATGCCTTATGCGATTTATGAAACCTACGGTGGCTTTGTCAATAAAGCCGTGATTCCCCTCTTCGTTAAATTCGCAACCTGCGTTTTTGAACGCTACAAAGATAAAGTCACCTACTGGATGACATTCAATGAAATCAATAATCAAGCAGACGGACAGGAACCATTACATGTCTGGACAAACTCCGCCATGATCATCGAAGAAGAAAGCAAGAAAGAAGAACTGGTCTTTCAAGCGGGTGTCAACGAACTGATCGCTAGTGCGGCGGCAGTCATTGAGGGGAAAAAAATCAATCCAGACTTTCAAATCGGCTGTATGATGGCTTATGTCCCAATCTATCCTTATTCCTGTGCACCAGAAGATTTGATGGCTTCGGTCAAAGCCAATGAACGTCGTTACTTCTATAGTGACATCCACGTCAGAGGAAAGATTCCGACCTATGCACAAACTTACTGGCAGCAAAAAGGGATCAAAATCCAAATCAGTGAGGAAGAGAAGGCTTTACTAAAGGCAGGGACTGTTGATTATATTGGTTTCAGCTATTATATGTCAGGAACGATCACGACATTGGAAACTGTCGAAGGCCAACCGACCGACGATATCCCTCACGCAAAAATCGTCCGTAATCCCTATATCACCGCGACGGATTGGGGATGGCCAATTGATCCCGTAGGACTTCGCTATGTTTTAAACACGATCTATCAACGTTATGACTTGCCGCTCTTTATCGTAGAGAATGGCTTTGGTGCCTATGATCAATTAACAGAAGAAAACACGATCCATGATCCCTATCGTATCTCTTATTTACGTCAGCACATCGAACAACTGGAGAAAGCAGTAATAGAAGATGGTGTACCCGTCTTAGGTTATACTCCTTGGGGAATCATCGATATCGTCAGTTTCGGCAGCGGAGAAATGGAGAAACGCTACGGCATGATCTATGTTGATAAAGACAATGCTGGCAACGGAAGTCTGCAACGCTTGAAAAAAGATTCCTTTGCTTGGTATCAACGGGTCATCGCTACGAACGGTGAAGAACTTTAACAGAAGTCTTGCTACTATCCCAAAAGTAAAAGCGATTACCTAAAAGACTGTTCTTTCAGGTGGTCGCTTTATTAAGGTTTCTTATTTGATTTCCTCTATACTAGAAGTGATTACCCAGTCATCCATGTTCTTCCCTCGTTGATACGTAAAAGGTTCAATCGCTTCCAGTTCAGCAATTCGATAAATGGCCAAAAATTTCTTTCCTGCCCAACGCTCCATTTGTTTTTTGGATAAATTTAATTCTGATTGGTGCTGCTCAACAAATTGTTGTGATTCTTCAGGTGTCATTTTCTCCGTTTCAATCACGTTCTCAATCATGCCACGATGAGTAACTAAAAGATCGCCACCTGTTTCCACGAAGTAGACACGGTCGCCAACTTTTGCGCGTCCACCTAACGGAGATTTGCCCCCTGCTGCCCCACGGATGATGGCGTTCTTTTCTCCCGCCAACAATTTCTGCAGCTCTTTGCCTTCTTTGTTTAGATAGACTAGATGCTCCGCTACTCCTTCTTTGCCTTCAACCCAAGAACTCACCATTTCCTTTTCTCCTTTTTTCGATTATCATAGCAGAAGAAAGCGGTTTAGACTACAAATTTTTCATGTCATTTTAATCAGCTAGTTCCCCTTACAAATGACGAAAAATGCGAATATATCAGCAATTCAACGAATCGTTGCGTTCTTTATTTCCTGATTCAACGATTCATTTCTTGCACCTAGCAATCAAAGGAGGCTACTCTGATGGTAGAGATTGGAGAAAATATCAAAAAGTTGCGCAAAGCAAAAAGGATGACCCAAAAAGAGGTGGCTAATCAATTGAATGTCACGCCGCAAACGATTTCTAAATGGGAGCGAAATATCAGTTATCCGGATTTGGATATGTTAGTCAAGCTAAGTCAGTTGTTCCATATTTCAACCGATGCTCTTTTAGGCAATACAAAACCAACTTTTTTTGCTTCCTTATTCTCAAAAAAGAAAAGAGGGAAAACGATGGAAAAAGTACCAGCAACTCCGTCCACTATCCAAACAGACAAGCTGTCCTCATCTGAGAAACAGATCATGATTTTTAGTGTCAGCAGCTGGATAACCGAGGGAGAACTGCAAACACAACGTCTGCAGTTAAAATTACAGAAATATTTTACTGTTCAAAGGCAGCCGATTGCGGTAGAGATGTACAGCTTGTCAAAAGTCGCAGAAAAAGCGCCAGCTGCTGATTTGATCCTCCTGACTCCTGAAGCTCAATTTGCATTAAAAGAACTACAAGAAGCCGTACCACACACCCCGATTCTTTTGCTTAGTAGCCAAGAGTACGGTCTACTACCGATTGAACAAATCGCTGAAAAAAGTTTGCAAGCCATGCTTTAGAGCGTTCAACAAAAATAGAGCGTGGAACAAAAGTAAAAAACACTTTTGTTCCACGCTCTAAACACGTCTAAACGGTGAGAGGCGAAGCAACTCCTTCGGAAATAAGTCGAAATACCCCCAAATTTGAAAAGTAATTTCCGTGTATTCCTCCTTATTTCTCGGAGTTTAACACTTCTGTCCCAGCCTCTTTCTTATCCTGTATTAGATTTTCAGCAACCAGATCAAGCTGAGCGCTGCAATTGTTTGAACCAAACCGACTGAAAGTCCATAGAAAAGGAACTTAGGTCCTTCTTTCATGAATTTACGGAAGTCTAAGCGCAAGCCGATCGCTGCAAGGGCGATGGTCTCAAACCAGGTACTGATGAAATGTGCAGCATCATTCAACCAACTTGGCAATGCAACAAAGCTGTTCAAGATACAAATCAGCAAAAAACCTAAAACATACCAAGGAATACGCAACGATCGTTTTTGTTTTACGACGGATGCGGATTGATTTTGTTGCGACACCATTCGTTCGAAAATCAAAACCACCACGACCAATAAAATGATCCGAGCGATCTTAAACAGCATGGCATATTTGACAATCTCTGCATCAAGTAAGCTGGCACCCGCTACGACTTGCCCTACGGATTGTAGCGTTCCTCCCAACAGTGCGCTTTTTTGTAAAACATCCGAACCAAACAACGCCAGACCAAGAAACGGCAATGTCAACATCATCACTGTTCCTAACAAATTGACGAGTGTGATGATCTGCCCTTTTTCTTCATCATCGGCTTGGATGGCTGGTGCAATCGCGCCAATCGCAGAAGAACCGCAGACCGCATTGCCTCCTGCCATCATCAAACTCATTTTTTGATTGAATCCCAACTTCTTGCCAATCAAGTAAGCCGCAGTAATAACGATCGTCATCATCAATACGATGAAAACAAAACCACGAATCCCCATCTCACTGATCGTTTGAAAGGTAACCGTAAATCCTAGCAATACAACCGAATATTCTAAAAGCCGACTTTCTGCAAATTTCGTTCCTTGCGCATACTGTTTTTGATTGAAGAACGTATTGCCTAGAACGATCCCTAATAAAATCGCCAAAGTCGCTCCTCCTAATTGCGGCAGCCAAAGAGCCAAGACTTTCGCTACAGCCGCTACAATAAATGATAACAACAAGCCAGGTAAAAATGGCTGCAGATTGACGGGTTTGATTTTTTCAACATTCATTCTTGTCCATCCTTTCATACTGCCTTATATTATACACAGCATTTTTCATCTATAACATTTATTGATATAATAGTTTTAATAGGATTTTATAATGGAAGTGATTACACTGCTGGAAAAACTAGAAACGTTCAAAATCGTTTACGAAACACAGAATTTCTCGAAAGCCGCTGAGTTGCTGTTCGTGTCTCAACCTACCGTCTCCGCCCATATCAAACAATTAGAAGAAGAATTGAGCACCCAACTTTTCATTCGAAATGGCCGCATGAACATTTCAGCAACCCCACAAGCTCACCTGCTTTATCAAAGAGGGCTGAATTTATTGGACGATTGGCAGCATCTCTATCAAGAGATCCAACAAGGTACGCAACAGTTGGTTCCATGCCGGATCGGTGTTTCCCATACTTTTGCGATCTATTTGCTGCCGGATTTGCTGATGCGCTTATACACTCGCTTTCCCCACATCCAATTTCAAGTAGAGATGATGAACTCTGCCGCTGTCCTGCATGCGGTAGAGCAACACGAGCTTGACCTAGGGATCATTGAAAAGCCCTTATCCGCTGCTACCGTGGAGCGATACCCATTGATGAGTGACCAGCTAGTATTGGCTGGCGATCCGGCAGTCGGACCGTGGCTCGTGCGAGAACAAAGTTCTGGGGTTTATTATTATATGAAACGCTATCTAGAAGAGCAAAATATCCAGACGCCTATTTTACAAATCGCCAATAATGAGATGATCGTTGCATTGTTGAAGAAAGGCTTCGGCTGTTCAATCATTTCTGCACGAGCTGCTAGAGATGTCCCCCATGAAGATTTAGGCGAGCGTTATCGCCGCCAATTTTATTTGATCAAACGGACCCGCGATTCCTATAAAGAATTTGCTGCTTGCGCTTCTTTTATCCGACAATGGCAGGAGGAATAATCGGTATCTCTTGATGCCATCAGGCAACTTCTTAATCTTTTCTTACGATTGAACTGATTTTTTTGGTAAAAAAACTCATTCATTGTTTCTTAATTATTTTGTGATAGAATAATAGGGGCTCTGGCGTTCCCCTATAAAGTAAAACAGATGTGAACGACCACCTAGAAAGGACCCTGAAATGAAGGAACAGATCAAAAACAAATTAGCTCTCTTACCCGATCAACCTGGTTGTTACTTGATGAAAGACAAAAATGGTACGATCATCTATGTAGGTAAGGCGAAGATTTTAAAAAATCGTGTACGTTCCTATTTTACAGGAAGTCATGACACGAAAACGGAACGCTTAGTTCAGGAGATCGCCGACTTTGAATATGTCGTCACTGAATCCAATACTGAAGCGCTTTTGTTAGAAATCAATCTCATTCAAAAAAACAAACCAAAATACAATATTATGTTGAAGGACGACAAGTCCTATCCATTTATCAAAGTTACGAATGAACGCTATCCTAAATTGATCATCACCCGCAAAGTGTTGAAAGATGGTGCGCTTTACTTTGGCCCTTATCCGGATGCCCGAGCAGCGAATGAAACAAAACGGATCTTGGACCGCTTGTTTCCATTACGCAAATGTGGTGCATCGCAAAAACGCCCTTGTCTCTACTATCATTTGGGACAGTGCGTCTGTCCTTACGTTCATCACATGGATCCCAAGGAATACCGAAAAATCGTTGATCAAGTCAAACACTTTTTCCACGGTGGCCATGTTGAGATCCAAAAAGAACTAAAGGAAAAAATGGGCGAAGCGATTGAATCCCTTGAATTTGAACGTGCTGCGGAACTGCGCGATCAAATCCAAGCCATCGATACCGTTATGACGCGTCAAAAGATGACTTTGACCGATCTGCTTGATCGCGACGTCTTCGGTTACAGTGTGGACAAAGGCTGGATGTGTGTCCAAGTGTTCTTTATCCGCCAAGGAAAATTGATTGAGCGGGAAGTCTCCTTGTTTCCTTTTTACAACGAAGCGGAAGAAGACTTTTTGACATTCATCGGTCAATTCTACCAAAAGAACGAGCACTTCATCCCAAAAGAAATTTTTGTCCCCCAAACGATTGAACGGGAACCTCTAGAAGTGCTGCTAAAAACGAAAGTCTTGCAGCCACAACGAGGTGACAAGAAAAAATTGGTCGACTTAGCCAATAAAAACGCGCAAATCGCATTGGATCAGAAGTTTGCTCTCATCGAGCGGACAGAAGAACGGACCATCGGTGCGGTGGAAAAATTAGGTGAAGCCATGGGCATTTCGGCCCCTTATCGCATCGAGGCGTTTGACAACTCTCACATTATGGGAACCGATCCAGTTTCTGCAATGGTCGTCTTTGTGGACGGCAAGCCTTCAAAAGATGATTACCGAAAATACAAAATCAAAACCGCACAAGGCGGTGATGATTATGGTTCGATGCAGGAAGTGATCTACCGGCGCTACTCGCGAGTTTTGAAAGAGAAATTGCCATTTCCTGACTTGATCGTCATCGATGGTGGGAAAGGTCAAGTAGGCGCCGCACAAGATGTCTTGCATAACCAGTTAGGATTAGATATTCCAGTAGCTGGTCTTGTCAAAAACAATAAACATAAAACCAGTGAGTTACTGTTTGGCGATGATCTGCAGCCGATTCAGCTCGAACGAAATTCAGTCGAATTCTTTTTGCTGCAAAGAATCCAAGATGAAGTTCATCGGTTTGCCATTACTTTCCACAGACAATTGCGCAGCAAGAACAGTTTCTCTTCAAGATTGGATGAAATTCCTGGTTTAGGACCAAAACGTAAGCAACAGCTAATGAAAACCTTCAAATCGCTGAAAAACATTCAAGCAGCTTCCGTGGCAGAGATCCAGCAAGCGGGCATTCCGCAAGCCGTTGCCGAAACAATTTTAGAAAAATTATCCGATCAAAAGAAAACCACGTCCTAGAAACACTCGGACGTGGTTTTTGCTGGAATGAATCATCGAATTGTTTGGAAAGGCCACTAAGACATAAACGTGCTCTCAAGGGAATAGCGGAATGTTTCGTTCCCTTTCAGGCCTGTCTCTTAGATGGCTCTTTCACAAAATTCGTTACCCAGATATCTAGATATGTTTTCCTAAGCAATCAACAAGTTGACACGCAAGCCATCCAGTTCAGCTTTCTGCTCTTGTGTGATATGAGAATCTGTAATCAAATAATCACATTCATCTGGTGCAGCAAATTGCTTGAAGCTCCGCTGATTGATCTTGCTGGATTCACATAGAACAATTTTGATCCGACTAATATTGGTCAAGCTTTTCTTCATTTCAGCCGTTTCATAATTAGGAGTTGAATGCCCATAATTCTTGTCAAAAGAAGTGGTGCCTAGAATCACTTTATCCACGGAAAAACCCGCTAATCCCAATGCCACAGAACTGCCTGAAACATAGGGATAGCCATTTCGAATGGTACCGCCAATGACTTGCACTTGATAATTGGTTTTCTCACTTATCAATAAGGCAATCTCCAAATCATAGGTCAAAATCGTCAAATGCTTCAGTGGACTGTTGATCAATTTTTCTGCAAACGCACGGCAAGATGTTCCTGTATCAATCGCCAAAATATCATTTTCTTCGATCAATCGGACCGCACGTTCAGCGATGCGGTATTTTTCATTGGTAAAGGCCCGATTTTTGGGGATCGTCTCAACACTTCGTTGAAATTCACGTTTAATCACGCCACCGTGGGTTCGAGTGACTAACCCCTCATTCTCAAGTTCTCGCAAATCATTGCGGATCGTTGAACCCGTCACATTGAAAAGTTCCGCCAACTCAGCAACTTGCATCCGGTTTTTCTCATTGACTATTTTAACGATTGATTGTTTTCTTTCCTCTGCGTACAATTGATCATCCATCTTCTATCACCTTTTTGTGTTTTGTTTCATTATAAAAGAAACTGAAAATGGAAGCAATCAAACTAAAATGATTCGTCAAAGACAATGACATTTTTCAAACCTACTGCATTGACAGCATTTTCAAGCGCCTGAGGAAACTCATTGATTGTGTAACATTTTGTAATCAATTTTTTCAACGGAATTCTGCCACTAGCAACTAGCTGTGCGGATGTTCGATAGCCTGCCAAGCTGGCACGAGTACAACCAAAAACGCGTAATTGTTTGTAATGAAGAATGTTCGTGTTCAATTTGACTTCCTCTTTCTCCTTTGGCAAGCCGCCAAAGAAGAGACAGCGACCGTTTGTCGCCATATAACTGAAACTTGCTTCTTGTGCCTGTGGTGCCGGCGCGGCAATAATACACAGGTCTACCCCTTGACCATTGGTTTCAGCAAAAACTTTTTCCTGCAATCCATCAGAGGTCAATGGAACCAAGTCGGGAATTATTTCCTTAGCATCCTCCAAACGAGCTTCTGATAAATCATTCATCATGACTTTACTAGCCCCTCTTGCAAGTGCCAGCATCGCATGCATGATGCCAATCGGTCCCGAACCAATGATCAAAACGGTTCTGTTGCAAAGTTTTAAATAAAGAATAAAATCCCTTACGGTATCTATGATTTAAGCTGGGATTCCCAATAATACCTTGATTTCAGTACAGACCGAAAACCCGAAGAGAG
>NZ_QPQX01000017.1:0-50722 GCF_005234805.1 Enterococcus sp. ARL09-542 | reverse complement strand
AAGAAAATACAACAACTGAAGAACGCGATCGTATCAAGGCATTAGAAAAGCAAGTCCGATCCCTTCAAATTGAGAATACCTTTTTAAAAGAATTGAGGAAGCTTAGAAAACAGGAAGTCTAACAAAGACGAACGAATCAATCGCACGAATCATCGACAACCTCCGAGGATCATTCAAATTAGTTGAGCTTCTTGAAACCTTGAAATTTCCTGAATTAACCTTTATGTATTGGCAAAGACGATTTGATCGAAGAAATTCAGATCAAGAAATCGAAGAGGAAATGCTTAAAATAAGAAGTCAATATAAAGATTATGGATATTTACGTATGACAAAGGAATTGTGGGACCGTGGGTTCCATGTTAACAAGAAAAAAGTACAACGTTTGATTCGAAAGCTGAGTATTGAAGTACGATCATTTACGAGAAAATATCGCCGCTATAATACTTATCGTGGAAGAATCGGCATGATTACAAAAAATCGAATTCATCGACGCTTTTACACAAGCAACTGTCATCAAAAGGTTACAACAGATACGACAGAACTAAAATATTTTGAAATGGATAAATACGGTGCCAATCGTGAAAAGAAGCTGTATCTTGATCCATTTTTAGATATGTACAACAGTGAAATTTTATTTTATCGCATTTCTGAGAAGCCAAGTGCGTTGGCTATCATGGAAGCTTTAGAGGAAGCTATCTGCGCAACGGAATGTATCTATCGTCGAACTTTTCACTCCAATAAGGATGGACCTACCAAATGAAAGCTTATAGTCATAAGTTGAAAGAACATAAGATCTTCCAAAGTATGTCCCGTAAGGAGACCTGCTTAGATAATTCGATCATTGAGAACTTCCTTAGTCTATTAAAGCAGGAAATTTATTATGGAAGAGACTATCGTATCTTTGAAGAATTGAAGCAAGCCATTGATGGCTATATTCATTACTACAACCATGAGCGTATGAAAAGGAAACTAAACTGGCAGAGTCCGGTGCAATTTAGAGTAATAGCATTCAAAGCTGTCTAAAATCATCAAGAAAAGCAAAGAAAAACGGAGTGAATTTTCTCCACTCCGAAAACATCTATCTTTTTTAGGTCACTACAGAATCAATTCTGATTCATCAGACCCATAAATTATAGATCCTAATAATTTATACCATGCTCTTTTTACTCATATTTACATTTATCTTTGGGTATTTTATGGTTTAAGTTGATGTCTGATCTAGTTTTATTCTGGATTAATTAACCTAATAATCCAATATAAACTCCAACAATACTAAAGACGAAGATAGCAAGTATAATCCAAAGAACCTTTACTTTTTTCTTTAATAGAAAGTAAACAAAGAATGTTAGCCCCAATGAGAGAATTCCTGGAAAAATATCATCGAGCATTTGCTGAACATTTATTTCTCCACCTTTTGATTTAAATACGGCGGGAATAGTAAAGCGTACCAGAGATGAGGTCATGGCTCCAATTGACATTAAACCTACGATAGATGCTGCTAACGAGAAACTTTCAAGGTAATTGTTCTCAAATGCTTTTTCAATGGCGTTTGCTCCCATCCGATATCCAATACGTAAGCAGCCATATCTGCCAAGAAAATGTAACAGCGTATAAATTGAAAAATACAATATTGGACCTAAAATGTTTCCTTGGGCAGCTAAAGATAAGCCGATGCCAGCAGCAATAACGCGAAATGTTCCCCAGTAGAAACTATCACCAATACCAGCTACAGGCCCCATCAATGCAGCTTTTATCGATGAAATTGTTTCAGTTTCAAATTGATCTGTTTTTGCATTTTCTTCTTCAAGTGCTAATGACATACCCATAATAAAGGTTGAAATATGAGGCGTTGTATTAAAAAATTCCGTATTTCGGTAAACAGCTTCATAATATTTTTCATCATTCCCTTGATATATTTTGTTTAAAGCAGGTAATATAGAAAAACTATATCCCATTCCTTGCATATCAGTGTATGACTCGGATCCCTGTAAAGCAAATGAACGCCAGAAAACCTTGTTTATTTCTTTTTTAGTTAATTTAGAATCTCCCATAATTATCACTCTCCCTTTAAATATTTACAGGATTGCGTTTAGTTTGGATAACTAATAAAGCAACCATAATTGCAGCAACAGCTACACCAACTACGGGGACTCCTAAATATGCCGCTAAAAGGTATCCAATGAAAAAATAAGGAACTGATTTTTTGTCAATCATTCCTTGAATTAGCATGGCAAATCCAACAGCGGGGAGTAAACCAGAAGCTACGGTGAAACCGGTCATTAATTTTTCTGGCATAATATTTACAAAACTTTCTGTAGCATTGGCACCAAAATATACTACTAAAAATGTAAGTACTGCGGAAGGTAAGCGAACGATTAATGGAAAAAAATGCCACTTCTGAAAAGATGATAATTTGCGGTTTTCAATTGCTTTTCTACCTTGTGAAACGGTAAAGGAGTTAATCGTAAAAGCCAACATGTTTAATCCTTGTGCCAATACAGCGAAAGGCATCGCCAATGTAACAGCTACATCAGCACCTGCTCCACTTTTTATTGCTAGAGCCGTTGCAATAGTACCAGCTACACCTACATCTGGTGGTAGTGCAGCACCAATCGTTACAATGCCAATAAACATTGCTTCTAATGCTGATCCTATCAAGATGCCTTGATGGAGATCCCCTAAGATAAGTCCAACAACAGGTCCAACTATTATCGGTCGATTCATCATAGATGCCCCAAAATATCTTTCATCTATTGTCGTTAAATACCCAACTATGCCAATTAAAATGCATTCAATCATTCTTATTCCCCACCTTCTAATAAATCTTCGCTTTACCAGTTGGAGTAGCCTGCATAATTAATTTGAAGCCGGACTCCTTTAATTTTGCTAAGTAGTTTTTGTCTTCTGATGTGATAGCCACATACTCGTTAACTTTCTCTTTTCCCTCGGCGTACCGTAAACCACCGATATTAATTGAATCGACTTCCCCTGGGATAGCGTTTACAATTTCAAATGCGCTTTTAGGGGAACTAGTGACTATCATCAAATTTTGATTTTTCCTTTTTTCAAAGGTACTTAAAAAATCTGCTGAAGTAATAATATCTAGTCCCGTTGATACAGGTTTTGCTAATGATAAAATCATTTGTTTCATTTTGTCATTAGCAGAGGCGTCATCAACTACAATAATGTAGTCAGCAGATACGGACTTAGTCCAAGCCATTGCAACTTGACCGTGGATCAGGCGATCGTCAATTCTTAATAGTTTAATCATTATCTTCTACCTCCATTAATTCTGAACAGTTTATAATGCTCTTTTGGCTTTCAGCAATAATCATGGAAATTTTTTCTCTCAATTTATAATCTTCAATGTTCATACTTAATTCCATAATTAAGGACAAAGTCATACCTGCAATTACTGTAATTTTTTTTGTTAATTTTTTTTCGTAAACATAATTCATCCAATGATTATTTACGCTACCACCAAGTAAATCAGTGATGACAAGGACTTTATCAGTTCCATCGAGAAGAATATTCGTATCTTTTTCAATATCATAGTTATCGTCTGTGTATGCAGTCATTACTTTTATGAATGGTGCAGGGCCAAGGATATATTCGACTGTCTCTTTCATTCCTTTCGCTAAATTTTTGTGGCTTGCAAGAATAATTGTGTACATAATCCACCTCCATTTATTTATAAATAATATACCATTGGTAATCTAAATGTCAATAAATTATTTCGTATTAAGAATAAATAAAATACCTTTGGTAATTAGTTGGGCGAATCTAAAAACTTTAACTAAAATTCTCTTTTGTAAATTTTTTTGAACGCGGCTATCGTGGTGATTTTTTATTTCTGTTTGTTTAATGAATTTGTAAATTAGGAGGTGATTTTTGTGATGGTGTAAACAAAGCCTATAAAAATGAAGTAAAGCATTGTGTTTTGTCCAGATGTCAAATCTTTTATGTATCGGTTGTATGTATAGTATGTTACACCCAAAATAGATAACCCAAGTCCAAATGGAGAGACAGATGTTCTTTATATTACTGGCGAAGACATGAAGTATTCTTATAAAATATCTAAAAATGAGTATAAGTTTAAAGAAAATAATTTATCTATATAAACTATTCTGCTTTGATTAGCAAGTCTTTCAATTGGTAAAATATTATTTGAATAGATGGGATATGGTTTATTATTTTCTAAATGTCAAATTAAGTTAGACAATTGCTCCTCACTTATGTAACTCAAAAATACTTCTAACGATGTTCGATAATTTAAAGATTTCCTTGGTATATGATTTCTTTTGGAGGCAACCGCCGCCACAAATTTTTGGTCAACCTGATTGAAATCCATTGTATTAGGAAGTCCGTCTTTACGTAACAATCCATTAGAATGTTCATTTAATCCCCGTTGTGACAGCGTTCCAGGATCTGCAAAATAAATAGAAATATCGTTAGCATTACTCATGTTTTTCCAATTCGAAAATTCTTTTCCGCAATCAAAGGTAATGGATTTGAACAAGTTTCGGGGAAGCTTTTGTAGCCAGTCAGTTGTCACTTTTTCAATATCTAGTGCTTTCCGTCCTTCGGGTTTTAAAGTAATAATCACTTTTGACAAGCGCTCAACCAGCGTGATGACAGCACTTTTATGATGGACACCCACAATAGTGTCGCCTTCCAAATGTCCAAATCCCTGTTGAAATTCAGGATAGTCCGTGAGACGTTCTGAAATATTCTGTTTGAAGGCTTGTTTCCCTCGACGTTCTTTATGCCCGTTGGGTTTCCGTTTTCCTTTCATGGGTAGTTTCGAGCAATCAAATTAGTTTGTTTTAAACTTGCGATAAAGGGTTCGAACAGAACATGAAATTGAAAACTCAGCACGACCGATAATCACATCGGGTGTCCATCCTTGCGCCACCTTGTTTCGGATATACGCATCTTGTTCTGCTGGCAAACAAATGGGTCGTCGGCCGCACCGTGTTTTATTTTTTTGATATTGTTGGTAATAGTCATGGATAGATTGGCCTTGTTTCAGGAAGTTGTACACATTGTAGATGGTCTGTCTGGAACGATTTAAGGTCTTAGCGACTACGGTAACAGATTGATGCATATTGAAATAGGCTTCTATCATCACGAGTTCATTTGTTGTAAGATGGATATAGGTCATTTGTCTTCACTCCTTATAATTCTTTGGTCGGAACTATTTTGAGTGTAGCACAAATGACTTTTTTAGTTGTCTAGCTTAATTTTACAATCTGCGTTTAATAAACTCTCAGTGGGATAGTTTGACACCGTATATGACTCCGGTTGATTTGATTGAATTCAGATGATTATACATACTATAAATTTCTCTATTATGTTGCCATTTGATTTGAATAATGCTGAAAGAAGGATTTTAGTCTATAACGAACAAGGGAATAAAACCAATAAAAAAAGATATAGAATATCAATATAACAAAAAGAGATTGTGACATAATTCTCTGAAAAAAGCTCTAGAAATGACGAGTCATTCGTCATTTCTGGAGCTTTTTAGGTAAAATAAAAGAGTACGAGAGGATACTCGCACTCTAAATCATTCAACCCTTGAAAGGATCAAAATCATGCATACAAATTATAACATGAATCAACTCACTTTAGATATCACAACTTCTTATTCCAAAAGAAGATAGCACCGCTGGGTTTGTCAATGAACTCGTTGAAACCCTTGAAATCAACGAGCCGTATCTTTTTGGCCGCCCTAGGAATTGTGATTTGAGTGCCATGTTAAAATTGGTTCTTTTCGCATATTGAAAATGATTGAAGAGGACTATCGGTATTACAAAAGACAATATAACCAGCAGGTGAAAAAATGGAGAAGGTAATTCCGAAAAAAGCTTCTTTTGGCGATTGGGAATAATTGTTGGTAATGGAGGAATAAAATGGATGTTTATGCAGACGTTTGATGTCTACATCAACATCCATTTTTAATACTCGAAGGTTCGTTGTTGAAAAAACTAACTTTTCTTCAACAGAGGATTTACGTGCAAATCAAGCCGAGTATTTCTTCAATAATCTTTGTTTGACGAAACTGTATAAGGCAGTAAAGAAAGCAAGTCCTAATGTTAAGTAGCCCAACGGAACACAAAAGAACGCTGGTTCAATCAGCATTCCGCTTGAATCGAGGTAAGAACCGACTAGGATGAAAGTCGAAAATAACAAAATACTCAAGAAAAGAAATATACAAGGAATAATGAATTTTTTCATGGTGTCTCCTTCTTTGTTTTTCTAGATTATATAGAATAGAACCTAGGAAAAGATAAGTGTGACAAAATTGATAGGTGTGAAAGGCATTGAGATATCAACCAGCTTTATCCTTTGGAGTATGCTATTGTGATTAATGAGACAGAGGATGTGGGACCAGACGATACTGAATCAACGGAAATTGTTCTAAACCACCATCAAATAGTAGTTTTTCTAGTATTTGAAGGTGATTTTTTTATGTTCGAAAGTAACTGTAAAAAAGATAAATAATCGGCAGTTATTCTTTCACATAAGTAGGTTGGATGCAGGTGAGAGAAGTTTATTGTATGAGAGGAAGATTGGTAATCTAACTATAGTTTTATAACTAATATCAGTTTAAGCTCGATTATTTTTGTTTCAAAGTAAAATTGGAACAGAAATATAGAATAGACATATTGTAGCCGATAGTTTATTATGCTTCTAGACACGTTGAACTGGAGGGGAAAATGAAAAAGAGCGCTAAAGATCGAGTTTTTGATGAGCTGATACGACTAACAGGGAACAAGTCTTCTGTCACTGCCGAGAAAATTTCGAAGAATCTAGGTATCTCTCGTCAGAATGCCAGCCATTATTTGACGAGATTAGTGGAAGATAAAAAGGTCGAGAAATTACCGGGAAAGCCTGTTTTGTGGAAGCCTTTAGATGAATATGCGATTGTAGATAATACGGAGCAAATAAACGAAGCCTTTCATTCTGTGGTGGGTCATGACGGAAGTCTGAGAGAGGTCATTCAAAAATGTATTGCAGCTGTCAAATATCCGCCTAACGGACTCAGTGTATTAATAAATGGAGCCACGGGGGTTGGAAAAAGTTTTTTAGCCACAAAAATTTTTGAATACGCTATCCACGAGCAAACTATTGAAGAAGATGCACCATTTGCTATTTTAAATTGTGCCGATTATGCGGACAATCCCGAACTGCTTTCGGCAACACTGTTTGGATACAAGAAAGGGGCCTTTACGGGGGCTGAGAAGGATACAGAGGGGTTATTGGCAACAGCCAACAATGGCTATCTTTTTCTTGATGAGGTCCATCGTTTGTCGAAAGAAAATCAAGAAAAGCTCTTTGTTTTTATTGATACTGGAAACTATCGTCCAGTCGGTGAAAATGTAAACTGGCATTCTGCTAAGGTTCGTTTTATCTTCGCCACGACGGAAAAAAGTGAAGATTATTTATTAGACACCTTTGATCGACGTATTCAAATCAGTGTTATGTTGCCAACTTTTGAAGATCGTCCCATTCGAGAACGGTTAGAGCTGATTCAATTATTTTTTCAAAATGAAGCGGATATTTTACAAAAAGATATTATTGTTTCAAAAGAAGCTTTGTCTCTAATGTTATCTCATCCCTTTAGTGGGAATATTGGTAAGCTGAAGAATATCATTAAAATCAGTTGTGCGGATGTGTACAGTCGAACACGGGAAGAGCCATTAACGATTGGGAAAAATGAGATCTTGATTCAGTTAAATATGCTGGAATCCGAAGTAGAAAGCTTGCCGATTGCTAGTTTATTGATAAAGAAAAATCAAAAGATAAAAACGGATCGAATCAAACCGTTTGATTATGATTCGATTTTGGAAAAAATTACTCAGCTGATAAATGAAGGTAATTTCAATGAAAAGTTTTCTTCGATAAAGAATGAAGTACAGCATTTGGTGCATCACATTGATAAGGATTCTTTTTTATCAATGAGTAGAAAATTGATGATTCAGATGTTTAGAAAGGTCTGGGTATCCGTTTTAGGAAAAACGTACGGATTGACGACGAGTGGACCTGTTGCAGAAATTATTAGCAGATCCTATGTCATTTCCCCAAGCTATAAGACAGACTTAACCGGGATAAATCGTACATTAGCTGCAAATCTACCTCGGACGACTTACTTATGTAATCAGTTCTTGGAGCATTTACCACCGCTCTCAGAAAAGTACGAGAACTTTCTAAGACTGCTTATTGTCGTGACTTTATCTGATTATGTAGATGAATCCATCGAGCTGAAGGGCCTGTTGCTTGCTCACGGAGATAGTACGGCTAGCAGCATTCAAGCAGTAGTGAATCAATTATGCGGCAATTATGTTTTTGAAGCGTTGGATATGCCAGTAGAGAGTAATGTGTCAGAGATTGTCGAATCGACAAGGAATTTCGTGAAACGGCAAGTGAATACAGATAGTCTAGTGCTGATCGTAGATATGGGCTCTTTAAATCAAATCTACACACAGATCAAGAACGATTTAAAAGGAGAATTACTTCTTCTGAATAATTTGACGACCTCCATTGCACTTGATATTGGCCTGAAGATGACGATGAATGCGCCATTTAAACAGATTGCGGAGGATGCAGCAGACAAGTATTCAATCAATGTTCAATACTTTGAAGGCTTTTCTCAAAGTAGCAACATCATCATTTCCTGCATGTCGGGATTGGGTATCTCGGATAAACTGAAGGATGTTTTTCGTCATCATTTATCGGATGAGTCCATCGAAGTTTTCACGAAGGAATACAGAGAACTACGTGAATTAATCGACCAAAATGATGAAACTTATTTTGACAAGACAAAATTGGTCATCACGACTTCGGATCTTCCACGTTCCTTTTCAATTCCTAATATCAATGTGTATGATATTTTAGATGGTGATGGAGCAGCCAATTTGAAGCATATTTTGAGTTCTGAGATGAAGCCGGTAGAATTTAACCGTTTGATTCAGGAGCTGATAAAATTCTTTTCATTGGAAGGAATCGCAGACCGTTTGAACTTTCTGAACCCAACAATCGTGATGAGTGAGGTGGAAACAGTCATTTCTAAATATGAAAATTACTATCATTTCACTTTAAATGGCCGCGTAAAACTAAATCTTTATATGCATACGGCATTGATGATGGAACGTTTATTCTTGGCGCGGACAGAAAAAGCAGAAGAACCAAATTATGATATGAAACCAGATGAAGATGAATTTTATTATGTTTCGAGAAGTATTTTTCAATCAATGGAGATGAAATATAATTTTAAAGTCAATGCTTATGAGCTTTCGCTGCTCTATGAATTATTAGGACCGTATATTCAAAAATAAAGTGTCTAAAAAAGTGTCTAATCTGATTTTTTCAGGTTAGACACTTTTTTTTTTGTGAATTAACGTGATTAAACCAATGTTTTTAAAAGTTGGCACAGGAATTGCTTATATGAAAGTGAACAGAAAGAAAGGAATTAACCATATGAAGAAAATTCTAATAGCGACTCACGGTCACTTAGCTTCAGGCTTTCTTAGCAGTATTCAATTACTGACGGGGAAGGTTCAAGAGATTACGGTGATTAATGCTTATGTGGATGAGTGTGATTATGAACAGGAGTTGAATGTATTTGTAAACCAGGTGAACGAGCAGGATCAGATTTTTGTTTTTACCGATTTATTTGGCGGAAGTGTCAATCAGAAGATTACCAAAACCTTTTTGGAGAAAGAGATTGCTGTAACTATTTTGTCTGGCTTTAATCTGCCAATTCTGCTCGAAATAGTATTGGCAACCAAGGAATTAACAAAGGAGGATATTCAGGAACTGGTAAATAAATGCCAACAGGAAATAAAGATGACCATTCTTGATGAGGTACATGTAGTAAATGAAGAGGAAGATTTTTTTTAGGAGGAAGAAAAATGATTAAAGCAGTGCGAATTGATGAACGATTAATTCATGGACAAGTAGCGATGACTTGGACAAAGAGTCTAAATTTAACCGGGTTAGTAGTAGCCAGCGATGAGGCGGCTACCAACGATATTCAAAAGATGACATTGAAGATGGCTGCACCATCGAATGTCAAAGTCATTATTAAAACAGTTGATGACGCGATTCATTTGTTAAAAGATCCGCGGGCGAAGGACATGCGCTTGATGGTTTTAGTCCCTAATGTCAAAGATGCGGTAAAAGTTGCGAAAGCTTTCCCAACGGAAATCGAATTAATGAACGTGGGGAATGCTGGGAAAATGACACCGCCATCGGAAGATAAGAAAACCTTATCAAAGGAAGTGATGTTAACGACGTCAGAAATTCAAGACTTAAAAGAATTAGTTGAACTTTATCCAGATACCGTTTTTCAGCCTACACCGGCGATGGAAAAACGTTCAGCTATCTCTATTTTGAGTGATTTTTAGAAAAAAGGAAGGAGAAAAATTATGTATGATGCATTTGTAGTCGCTTTGGCCGTTTTTATTGGAGTTGCTGGACATGAAATGTTCGGGATGTCCATGCTGAGTCGTCCGATTGTTGTTGCTCCGTTAGCAGGAGCGTTGATGGGGGATTTGCAGACGGGGTTGATTGTCGGGGCGTCACTAGAAGCCATTTTTATGGGTGTCGTCAATATCGGAATCTCTAGTACGGCGGAGCCTTCTTTGGCTGCTGGGTTGGCTACAGCGTTCGCAATCAAAATGGGAGGAAACGTGGATGCGATTATTCCCATTGTCTTTCCACTAGCAGTATTAGGATTACAGTTAATGAATATGATTTTTTCTTTTGTATGTGGACCGATGGCTGCTAAATTTTTCAAATTTGCAAAATCTGGTGATCAAAAAGGAATCATCAATCTGCACTTCGTTATGTGGTTTGTCCACTATGCGCTTTATGCTCTTATTCCATTCTTTGCCGTTTTATTTGGAGCAGATGTTGTCAAAAGCGTCTTGGATAATATTCCAGAGGTCATCATGAACGGATTAACAGTCGCTGGAAATCTGCTGCCGGCAGTTGGGATGGCGATGCTGTTACGGATGCTTTGGAGTAAAAATATTGCTGTGTGGTTTTTCTTTGGGGCCGTTGTTATGGCGTATCTCGAGTTACCATTGATTGCAATTGCCGCAGTTGGAACGATTATTGCAATTGTTATAGCCCAAAGAGATCTACAACTAAAAAATATATCTGTTCATGCAGTTCAAAGCGATGCTGCTGTAAATGCAACGCTTGACCAAGAAGAGGAGGATTTCTTTCAATGAAATTAGCTGATGGAATTTCTAAAGATGAGAAAAAATTGGTTCGGAAGATGTTTTGGCGCTCGATGACCATGTATGCTTCGGTGAATCCGGTGACGATGGGCGGCGGTGGTTTCGCCTATTCTATGATGCCCTTCATTAATCATTTCTACAAAAGTGAAGAAGATCGAGCTGCGGCGCTGGAACGTCATACACAGTATTTTTCGACGACCATTCCTTGCGCGTCCTTTGTCATGGGGATTGCGGCATCGATGGAGAAGGAAAATTCTGAAAAAGCTGGTTTTGACGTGGAAAGTATCAACGCGATCAAAACGAGTTTGATGGGACCATTGGCTGGAATTGGCGATTCATTGTTCTGGGGAGTTTGGCGTGTCGTTACCGCGGGACTAGCGATCAACTTAGCCAATGCCGGAAATATTTTGGCACCAATTATCTTTTTAGTTATGTTCAATATACCTAATTATTTGATGCGATACTATGGCGGCGTTTTAGGCTATTCATTAGGCTCTAAATATATTGAAAAGCTGTATGCGAACGGGTTAATTGAAATTCTGACAAAAGCTGCTAGTATCTTGGGTCTGATCATGGTAGGCGCAATGACGATCAGTATGGTCAAATTCAATACCGTTTTGAGCTTTTCAATGAAGGGCGAAGAACTAATGAATGTCCAAGAAATCCTCGATAGTATTTTTAAAGGAATTGTACCGTTATTGGTAACATTGGGCTGTTTCAAATTACTAGATAAAAAAGTCGGCGTCATCAAAATTATTTTTGGAATGGTCGTCTTGGGAATTTTATTGTCATTACTTGGAATCGCATAGTAGGAAGCTGCAGCTACTAGGCTGCAGTTTTTTTAGCAAGGAGGGAAAAGATGACTATTAATGAAGTAATTTATTCACCCAAACACCCATTATTTAATGCTGAGTTAAAAGACGGAAATGTGACTACTTCAAACGAATACAGCTACTATCGGAATATTCCTGATGTAAAGGGATTGACCTTTGATGTAAGTAATCAAAAGACATTAGGAAACCTTGATGTTTGCGGGACGATTCAAACGTTGACCTTTTATCGAGAAAATTTACTAACTGAGGAAAAACCAGGTGTTTGGGTCAATAAACAGCTTTCTCAAACCAATTCGTTATCCTTAAAGGTTGAAGTAAACGGGATTGTCTACCATTTGTCAGAATCGGATCATCGTATTGAAGTCGATGTGATTCAAGACTGTTTGCCTAGATATATTCATCATTATTCGACGTTTAAGGTCATTGTAGTATCCTTTGCTCCAATACTGGCTAATAAGCGTTTAAGTATGCTTGTTCAACAGGTTTACATTGTTAATGAAACACACGAAAGCCTTCAAGTTTCAGTGAAAGATGTGCCTTTGTACCAAGAGAAGTATTCGGATCAGCAAAATGTGTTGATTTCTCAAAAAGGAAATAAGGACACGATCGCACAACAGGAAGTGGCAAGCTTCGCCATTGCTTTTGTGGACCCAAATGCTTTTGAAGAAGTAATGACTTTTCAGGAATCTGATATCGAAAAATGGCTGAAGGAAACAATGAACTATTTTGCTCAGCTATTTGGGCAGCTGTCAATGTCAGACGATAGAGTTGTCCATCTCTATCGTCGTGCACTTTATCAAAGCTTTTCTAGTTTCGGTATGAATCGACATGGACAGGTCGTCGGCAGCAATTGGGGCAGCTATCCTGCTACTAATCGAATTTGGAATAAGGATATGTATTACGCATCATTGCCATTCACCATGTTTGAACCGGAGTTATGTCAAAAAACGGTTCTATGGTTTGATCAATATGGCGTTAAGTTTCCTGGTTCAAAATTTACAGGAGGTATCAATCATTCTCTGAGTAATTCGTTATCCAGTGCGTTACTGGCTAGTCTTTATTTTGAACATACTGGGGATACAAAATTCTTTGAGCGGTATCCGCAGGTTCTACTGAATGCTTCAAGAATTATTGAGGACATATTAGCTCAACGTCGGTCAGGGGAACCAATGCTTTTTCCATCTGTTTGGTTATCAGACGCCTTTGCACTTGGAAAGTATCATACCGGCAGCAATCTTTGTCTTTGGAAGGCCTGTAGTGGACTTGCAGAAATTTTTGAAGCCCTAGAACAACTGAGTCTTAGCGAGCGATACAAAGACATCGCCTGTAAACTAAAGGAATCAATTTGTAAACAAATGACCATAGATGGTACTTTTGGGGAGCAATTTTTGGAGGGGATCGGTGATGAGGAGAAAACAACCTATTCAGTGAAGAACTATCAAAAACCGATTCTTGAGCAAGGGTTAATCTTTTTAAGTGATGTGATTGTGGATGGGAAAATCAATTTATTGATGCATGATGGAGAAGAATCAGACACTACGTTGATGCCTTTTTATCAATTTTTAGATAATAAAGATCCTTTATATCAGAACACCATGACGTTTTCTGCTAGTTCTTTCAATCCAACTTATAGCGAGGAAATCAAAGGCATCACTTGGGGATTAGAATCCGGCGCCACTTTTCCTGGCTTTATCACTGTTTTAATGAGTGACCTGCACAACCATCAAGCCTTCGTAACCCGATTAGAGGAGCTGATTTGTTTGGCAGATTTAGACGGTTCATGGTGGTGGTGGCCGTATCGTTTAGAGGCTAAACAAGGAGAAGTTGTGCGAGACTTTGGCTGCGGCAAATGCGGCTGGGCATCGGGCCTTTTTGTCAGTATAATGATCAGTCAATATTTCGGATTGAAATTCAAAAAAGGAGTATTGCAAATTGATCCTGTTGATAATTTAACGTTTTCTTGGAAAAATTTGAAGTTCGGTCAAGCCTTCATTTCGATTGAATGTACGCAATCCGAGTTGAGTATTTCAAATTTGTCAGAAAAGCCATTGAAAATAAGTGATACGAAAAAAATTCTTCACGTAGAAAAGGGAAAAACGATTTACATTCAAAGGAGAAAAAGATGAGTATACTAAAAAATATTACCCAATTTAAAAAAATCCAGAGTCGAGCAATCACTCCCGAAAATCCAACAGGCGAGAAAGGTAAAGCTGCGATGTTGCCAAGCGAGCTAGGACCAAGCCGCAAAGGTCGTGGCGCAATTCCGCTGACTTCTGGTGAAGAAACTGTGATTGCGGATATTACTGGAACGGGAATAATTCGTCATATGTGGATGACGATTCGTGATCGAACAGAATTTGGCAGTTTTGTTTTACGTGATTTAATCTTAAGAATTTATTGGGATGGGTCGGATAGCCCTGCTGTTGAAAGTCCTTTAGGGGATTTCTTTTGTAATGGGTTTGGAGAGCGTTGCGAGGTGAACTCGTTGCCTATAGTGGTTAATCCTACGGGGGGCTTTAATTCCTATTTCGAAATGCCTTTCCAAACATCCGCTAAAATTACGATCGAGAATTTACATCCGAAGGATATGTCCTCATTTTTTTATACGATAAATTACGCTTTGGTGGACGAATTGGAAGAAAATAGCCTATATTTTCACGCAAATTGGCATCGGGAACGCATTACCAAATTACAGGAGGATTATAAGTTAATTGATCGATTAAAGGGTCAAGGCTATTACGTGGGTACTTACCTTGCGCTTACCTGCCTAGAACGTTATTGGTGGGGCGAAGGCGAGTTTAAATTCTACATTGATGGGGATAGTGAGTATCCGACCGTAACCTCAACAGGTTCAGAAGATTATTTTGGCGGGGCGTGGGCCTTTCATGAGTACGATGAGTTCGGACGTCCACATGCGAAAAACTATTCAACAGCCTTTTTAGGGTATCCTTACCAATCAAATAGAGATGCCACAAGAGATCGTTTTGAAACGGGAAAATTGAATGCCGTTCATGCCTTTGGTGACGACGCAATGCCACGACATGGTCTTTATCGTTGGCATCTTCAAGACCCCATCTGTTTTACCGAAGATTTATCGGTCACTTTACAACAAATCGGCAACGATGATGTTCGCTTATTTGAGCGGCAAGACGATGTTGCTAGTGTTGCCTATTGGTATTCAACAGAAGCTTCAGGAAATACTAAACGTCATTTCACTGATCGAGAACGCTTGCCGCGTTAATGAAGTGTTTTACACATATTCGAAGGGAGAAGCCTATGATGATATATGGGGCAATTGAAGCTGGAGGGACTAAATTTATTTGTGCAGTCAGTACTGAGGAATTGACGATTTTGGAAAGAGTCAGTTTTCCCACAACGACTCCAGTTGAAACAATGAAGCAGGTCATTGATTTTTTTAAACCTTTTAAGGAACAATTGGCAGGAATCGGGGTCGGCTGTTTTGGTCCAATTGATATTCAACGTAAATCAAAGAAATACGGTCATATCACATCAACACCGAAACTTGCTTGGCAGAATTTCAATTTTGTAGGAACGCTAAAGCAACATTTCAATATTCCGATTGAATGGACAACAGATGTTAATGCGGCTTGCTATGGTGAATATGTTGCTGGTTCTGGCAAAGGGTTAGCAGGTGTTGCATACTTCACTGTGGGAACAGGTATCGGAGGTGGTGCCTTGTTCAATGGGACTTTCGTGGAAGGGTTCAGTCATCCGGAAATGGGGCATATGTTGATCAAGCGACATCCAAAGGACAATTTTTCAGGAAACTGTCCCTTCCACCAAGATTGTTTAGAGGGGATGGCAGCAGGACCAGCGATTGAAAAACGGTTGGGTGTAAAAGGCCAGAATTTATTGGCTGACGATTCGTTTTGGCAGATTGAAGCCTTTTACCTTGCCCAATGTGCATACAATACAACACTGATGCTTTCGCCAGATAGAATTATTTTTGGCGGTGGTGTAATGAAACAAGAACACATGAAGAAAAAAGTTCAGGATAAATTTGTTGAGCTTATAAATGGATATGTTGAAATACCACCAATTGCTAGCTACATTGTTACGCCCGAATTAGGTGATAGTGCTGGAATAATCGGCGGATTGGCATTGGCTAGAAAGGCGATAAGAAATAAGTAATTTTAATGAATAAATGTTTCATTGGTACTCATGTCAAAAGTATTTAACTGAGTGATCAAATGATGTTTGATAAAGCGAAAATGAATTCAAATAAAAAAGGATCGAGCAAACAGGAACATTTGTCCGATCCTTTTTCACATTCTATTTATTTCGTTTATTCAACCAATCGGTAGAGACATCCATTGCGCTCTTGTCGCGTGGCTTTGATCCATATAATTGACCATTACGAAATCATGGATCATCGCTTTGAATGCGAACTTGTGTCACATCTACTTTTTTGACCAGATTTTGACCAGTCTATTTTACATTCTAATGTACTTATATGAGTTAATTTTTTGAGTAAATGGTAAGTTTTTCCTTGTTTGTTTTATCTTAAACTAGTGTGTAATTTGAAAATCTATATGGAAGGGTCTGTGGGGTAATAGAATTGTTTAAGCTAGAAATGCCTATTTGAAGGCGTTTCTGGCTTTTTTTGTTTGGGTGTGTAGAAAGTAACATCAAAATTAACACCAATGAGAAATGGATAGTTAGATTGTTATGGTAAAAATGATCTAAGTAATGAAAACCTTTCAGAGGAAAACGAAAATGTATAGGGGAAATAAAGATAAGATACTTTTTTTAAGATTGAAAATATAAAATATCATTGTTCTTATGCTGCTACCATTTGGAAATTAAGCTATCCGTCCGTTGGTGCACTACGTCAATGGTATAATGAATATTTGTTATCTGTGAAGCTTCATCATAATCACCGGAAAAATCAAAGTATTCTGAAGAACAAAAACGAATAGCCGTGGATTATTATTTTGAATATGGCCAATATTACGCACGAACCATTCGTATGCTCAGAAGATTTCTCCTGTACAACCAAATCTATTGAATCGTAACTTCAAAGCAAAAAAACCAAATGAAAAATAGTTAATAGATATTACTGAGTTTAAAATTCTTAAAGGGAAAATCTATTTGTTCCCGCTTGTCGATTGCTACGATGGAGCTTTTATTAGTTGGACCATTGAAACAAATCCTGACGCAGAATTAGTGAGTACTATGCTATATTGTGGACGAGCTGAGCTCTACCCTTCAAGGTCAAGAGCGTCCAATCATTCATTCTGAACGTGGGGCTCATTATCGATGACCAGATTGGATCGAGCGAATGAACAAAGCAAACTTGACTCGCTCCATGTCTAAAAAGGGGTGCTCACCAGATAAATTAGTGTATGAAGGTTTCTTTGGACGATTAAAAAACGAGGTGTTTTATCAACGTGACTGGAAAAACACAACAATCAATCAGTTTATAAACCAATTGGATAACTATATCCACTGGTATAATCATAAACGGATCAAGTTAACTTTAGGAGGACTAAGTCCTCTTCAATATCGGAAGAAACAAAGATGTATTTTTAAAAATGGTCCAGAAAAACATCCGCACCCCCAAACCCACAATTTTAAACTGCCCTTGACAGGAGATGATGGAGTCTCTAAATCACTATATTTTTAACTAGTGATACCGATATAGATATATATCTGTAATAAACAAAAAAATGAAAGCGCTATTGACAAGTTCGTATAGACAATGATACTATTATAGAGTAAACGTTTACGTTGTTTTGTTAGTAGTATTTTCTCATTTTTTTTAGTTATTTATGTAAACGATTACGTAAACCGAATAAAAGGAGTATTACGAATGAAAAAGATGCATAAAATTTTGACCGGTTCAGTTGTATTGAGTAGTGTTGTCTTACTTGCAGCATGCAGTGGCGAACAAGACAAAGAAGCAAAAACAGATACCGATGGAAATATTGTCATGACAGTGGGTCAACAGACGCAGCCAAACTCCAAACTCCCTGATGGAGACTCTTATGCAGATAATGCTTATAGAAGACTGATAAAAGACGAGCTAGGTGTGAGTATTGAGAGTGCATTTGAGGCAAATGGTGATGATTATACCAGACAAGTGTCGCTTGCCATTGCTTCAGGCGATCTACCAGATGTAATGGTTGTCAGCAGAGATGAGATGGAGGAATTGGCTGACAATGATTTGATTGCTGATTTAACAGATGTTTATGAAGAATACGCTAGTGATAATATCAAAAATATTTACAATTCTTTTGACAATGTCCAAATTGATTCTGCTAAAATAGACGATCGAATTATGGGACTACCAGGCACTGCGAATGATTTTGGTCCTAATTTGGTTTGGATTAGACAAGATTGGTTAGATGACTTGGATGTCCAATTGGACGAAGATGGCAATCATGCCATTACTTTGGAAGAGCTAGAATCAACGGCCAAAACGTTCAAAGACAAAGATGCAGGAGGAACAGGGAAAACACAAGGTCTCGCATTTGCCAATTGGCTAACTTCCGATAGTCATGGAGGATCTGGGTATACAGCAACTGCGATATTCAATGCCTTTGATTCATTTCCTAAAAATTATTTAGTTGGGGAAGATGGTCAGTTGGTTTACGGGTCAAATACTGCCAAAACCAAAGAAGGATTGAGCTACGTAAAACAACTATTTGACGATGGAATTTTAGATGATCAATTTGGTACGCGAACATACGACGACATCAATGCGATGATGATTAATGGAGAACTTGGTATTATACCTGGCCCTTGGCACTTATCTGATTGGGCTTTGGTTCAAGCAAAAACTGCAAACCCTGATGCAGCATTCACGCCTTATGCAATTGAGAGTAGTGATGGTCAAGTAAATGGTGTGAGCAAACCAGGTGTAGGTGGCTATGTAGTTGTTAATAAAAATTTTGCAAACCCAGAATTAGCCATAAAAATAATCAATTTATTGTTTGATGAAGTACCAAACTCAACCGATATGGAAACAGAGTATCCTGAAATATATGCCTATGCGCAAAAATCTGTAGACGGATCAGTACGTCCAATGAATATTGAAATGTTCGAAAACTTAAGTGAAATATCTGATGCAGTGGAAGCTTCTCAAGCGGCTGAAGGTGAGATAGATATTGATGATATTTCAAGTTTCACAGTAAAAAACAATGCACAAAAAATTAAAACCTATCTTGATGACCCGAGCACTGCAGATCCAACAGATTGGGCGGTCTATGCGTCGAGATTATTGGCTGTAACTAATGTGATGAACGGTGTACGGGAAGAGAATATCTATAATGAAATCACGCCATTTACGACATTTGAAACCATTAAAGCAAGTGAGCGGAATGGTGCCCAAATTTCAAAATTAGAAGAAGAGACGTTTATCAAATTTGTGACAGGGGAAGAATCTTTGGATAATTTTGATTCATATGTGAAGACTTGGAATAGTCAGGGTGGACAAGCGATTTTAGAAGAAATGCAAAAGCTTGCGGATGAATAAAGGTCATTTCTAAATTTTGGGTAGAGCATTTGTTCATTGCTGCAAATGCTCTACTATATTATCAATTATCAAATAAGGAGAAAGTTTATGGAAAAGCTTGCAACAAAAAAGAAGTGGTTTTCTAAAGATCAGTGGTTATTTCTAGCAATGATTGCGCCGGGAATGATTTTTCTACTAATCTTCTCGTATGCGCCAATGTTTGGTTTAATTATGGCATTTCAAGATTTTGTTCCAGCGCGTGGCTTTTTGGGTTCGGATTTTGTTGGACTAGATAATTTTATCTATATTTTTAATTTGCCTGATATCTGGCAAGTAACCTACAATACGGTTTTTATCGCAGTAGGGAAAATTGTGTTGAACACCATTATTCCGATTATCTTTGCCATTTTATTGAATGAGATTCGCGTCAAATGGATGAAGAAAACCATGCAAACAATCGTTTATTTGCCACACTTCTTATCATGGGTCATCTTGGCATCAGTTATTCTCAATCTATTTAATTTAGATGGTACTGTGAATCAAGTGTTACAAAGCTTAGGCTTGGACCGAATTAACTTTTTGGGCAGCAATGCTGTGTTTCCACATTTGTTGATTTGGACAGATGTATGGAAAGGATTTGGTTATAACTCTATTATTTTCTTAGCGGCAATCACATCGATTGATCCAGGGTTATATGAGGCTGCAACAATGGATGGCGCTAGTTGGTTGCAACGTGTAAAACATGTGACGATTCCAGGCATGATGTCTTTTATTATTTTGATGACCATCTTGGCTTTACCAGGTATCTTAAGTGCCGGATTTGATCAAGTTTACAACTTATATTCACCACCAGTCTATGCTAGTGGAGATGTTTTGGATACTTACATTTATAGAATTGGGTTAATCGGACGTGATTATAGTTTAGGGGCTGCAGTAGGACTTGTCCGGTCGATTATCGGTTTGATTTTGATTTATGTCTCGAATAAAACAGCTGAAAAAGCCACAAATCGGGTTATGTTTTAATTCATAGAGAGGAGAAAAAAATGAGAGAGAAATTCGGTATTCGACAATTTGTGATTTATTTAATCGTTATTTTATTAACACTATCTTGTTTGGTCCCTTTATTAAACGTTCTGGCGCTGTCCCTAAGTTCCTCCCAAGCAGCTGCAGGGAATAAAGTAGGACTTTGGCCAGTAGATCTCACGTGGGCAGCATATGAAAGAATCATTAACGATACACAGTTTTGGCGTTCGTTTGGGATCTCTGTTTTTCGTGTATTTGTTGCTTTGGTCCTTAATTTAGTGATGATCGTCACCTTAGCTTACCCATTATCAAAATCAAAAAAAGTGTTTCGGACTAGACGTTTCTTTATGGGATTTATGGTTTTTGCGATGCTCTTTAATGGCGGGATGATACCGACCTACTTGATTGTGCGTAATCTGGGAATGATCAATAGTATCTGGGCGTTAATATTACCGGGTGCTGTGCCTATTGGCAGTGTCATTTTAGTCATGAATTTTTTTCGAGGGGTACCTAAATCTTTGGAAGAGTCTGCATTATTAGACGGAGCAAATGCATTTGATGTTCTGCGTAAGATATACATTCCCATATCTTTACCTTCTTTGGCAACTGTATCATTATTTAGTATTGTCGGGAGCTGGAATGATTTCTTTGGTGGTTTGATTTATATGACAAAAATTGAAAATTACCCATTAATGACGTACATTCAATCTCTGTCTGTCAATATTGCAGAAACTTTGCAAAATGCAAGCGGCATGACATCAGAACAATTACAAAGTTTATTAGCTGTTTCAGATCGTAATCTGAATGCAGCGAAAATCATTGTAGCGATTGTCCCCTTGTTGGTGATTTATCCTTTTTTACAGAAATATTTTGTACAGGGAATTGTTGTTGGGGCTGTAAAAGAATAATTCTAATCATGAGATAATTGAAAAACAAGTCAATGGATTCGATAAGAACCTAAGAAGAAGGGAAGTAAACCTATGAATTCTTTTTTTCGAATAGATGGACCCGTCTATAACCTTTTGATGAAGTTGTGGAGTCTGTTCGTTCTCAATTTATGTATTTTAATAGGGAGTATCCCAATTGTAACAATTGGTGTTGCAACCAGCGCAGCTTATGCCGTTTGCTTTAAGTTGCATGAAAACAATGATACACGTGTTATTGAAAACTTTATTTTGGCATATAAACGAAATTTCAAACAAGCTATTGGTTTTAGCATCATGCAATCTATTGTTTTTTTCGTTGTGGTTGTCGATTTGAATTATATGATTCATTTGGATCAGCAAAATCTCATTGGCTTGCTTGGGGTATCTATCGTGGGTCTTGTCCTTGTGTTAAGTAGTCAATATACGTATGGTTATATTGCACGCTTTAAAGATTCGGCTAAGCTTGTTTTCATGAACTCTATGAGGCTTGTCTTAGCAAATATGCGGGTGAGCTTTTTGTTATCAGTTATCACATTGTTCTTGCTATTTTTGATAGTGACCTCCCCAATTGCATTTGTTTTTGTGTTGTATCTGAGCATTTTTATTGGGTGTAGTTTTCTTGTATTCTTAAAATCATTTTTAATGTTAAGTGTATTTAAAAAGTATGAAATGTAAAAGGAGATTCAATATGAGTTCATGGTGGCAAAAAGCAGTCGTATATCAGGTGTATCCTCGTAGTTTTCAAGATAGTAACGGGGATGGCATAGGTGATTTAAAAGGGATTATCCAACGATTGGATTACTTGGCGTATTTAGGCATTGATGCGATATGGTTAAGTCCTGTCTATAAATCGCCAAATGATGATAATGGTTATGACATTTCAGATTATCAAGAGATAATGGACGAATTCGGAACAATGGAAGACATGGAAATTCTGATTGCAGAAGCTATGAAGCGGAATATCCGAATCGTTATGGACTTGGTTGTTAATCATACCAGTGATGAACATCCCTGGTTTGTTGAGGCGAGACAGTCAAGAGACAATCAATATAGAGATTTTTACATTTGGTCAGATCCTGATTCACAAGGGAATCCGCCCAATGATTTAGGTTCAACATTTTCTGGTCCAGCTTGGGAATATAGTGAATTAACGGGACAGTATTATTTACACTTATTCAGTAAAAAACAGCCGGATTTAAACTGGGAGAATCAAGAAGTAAGACAGTCTGTTTATGACATGATGAATTTTTGGATTGAAAAAGGGATTGGCGGATTCCGAATGGACGTTATTGATTTAGTTGGTAAACAACCATTCAAAAAGATAACAGGGAATGGGCCTAAACTGCATGAATACTTGCAAGAAATGAATCGAGCTACATTTGGCAACAAAGATCTTATGACGGTTGGAGAGACTTGGGGAGCAACACCAGAAATTGCTAAATTATATTCCAAACCCAATCGTAATGAACTGTCAATGGTTTTCCAATTTGAGCATTCCGGTCTTGATCAGCAACCAGGAAAAGAAAAGTGGGATTTAATCGACCTGTCTATTCCAGCACTAAAGGACGTTTTTTCCAAGTGGCAAACAGAGCTGGCTTCCGAGGGATGGAATAGTTTATTTTGGAATAACCATGATTTACCAAGAATCATTTCTCGCTGGGGGAATGATAAAGAGTTTCGCGTCCAAAGTGGAAAAATGTTTGCAATTTTGCTGCATTTATTAAAGGGAACCCCGTATATTTATCAGGGAGAAGAAATCGGTATGATCAATTATCCGGTTGAAACCATTGAAGAAGTCGATGACATTGAGAGTATCAATATGTACAATGTCCGCTTGTCGCAGGGCTATGCAAAAGAGGATATTTTGGACTCGATCAATGCAAAAGGGAGAGATAACGCAAGGACACCGATGCAGTGGAATGATTCAAAAAATGCAGGATTTACCTCGAATAAACCTTGGCTACATATAAATCCTAATTATCCTGAAATCAATGTGGAGAAAGCTCTTGAGGAAAAAGATTCCCTTTTCTACACATATAAAAAATTAATCCAATTGCGACATGAACATCCAATTGTAGTTTGGGGAACTTATAATTTGGTTGATACCGAAGACGAAAATATTTTTGCTTATTGCCGTGTGCTAGATGAGCAAAAATGGTTGATCATTACTAATTTTCAAGAAAAGACAACTACTTTTGATCTAAAGGAAGAGCCAAAATCAGTTTTGATTCAGAATTATACGAAGAAAGAATATACAAAAGGTATGCTCTATTTGGACCCCTATGAAGCTGTTGTCTTAGAAATAAGCTGATTTACTTAGTGACTGAAATATTTAGAAAAGGAGTAAATATGACGAAAATAAGAGAAAAAAATAATAGAAAAGTTCTTGCAACAAAAAAAGATACACAAAAAAGCTGGACTGTTTCGATTATTATCATTGCCTTTCTTTTCGTTTTTATTTTTGGTAGTGCTTATATGAACAAAAAATTGCAAGAGGAGATGGTGGGCATTCAATATGATGCAACATTAAAGTTTTCAGTAGATAAATCTATGTATGATCCCGGGGAAACCATCATCTTGGCGTTATCGACAAGTTCAAATTCTCTAGAAACATCTAAAGGCAAGTATCTTGTCAACGTGAAATACTTGAACGAAACAATCGATACGATTGAAGGCGTTTGGGAAACGACATCAGAAGGGAGCATTCAAGAGGAAATTGAATGGACTGCACCAAACGAAGACTTTAAAGGCTATTTATTTGAATTGGACATACTCGATTCAGAGGGTCACGCTATTCGACACATGAATACAGCAGCAGATGTGTCAAGCACATGGACGAAGTTTCCTAGATATGGCTTTTTGACAAATTTCGATAAGGATATAGACACTGAAGCAGTGATTGAGCAAATGAACGACTGGCAATTAAATGGGATTGAATACTATGATTGGAAATACCTGCATCATCAATTAATTCCTGAAGATGGAACAATGGAGTGGCAAGATTGGGCTGGTCGCAAGATTAGTGGAGAGACCATCAAAAGCTACATAGCTGAAGCAAAAGCAAGAGGGATGACAAATATGTCCTATAATATGATTTATGCTGCGACAAATAATTATGCTCAATATGGTATCAAAGAAGAGTGGGGGCTGTGGTATGCAGAAGATCATGAAGCTGGTAAAAATAAAGGTGATCGATTTACATTCTCAATGGGTGCAAGTCCTACAGGTCAATCCAATCTCTTTTTCTTTGATATTCAAAATCCAGAATGGCAAAACTATATTATTCAAAAAAATTTAGAAGCTCTACAAGTGATGGGATTTGATGGTTGGCATGGAGATACAGTGGGTGAATGGGGAAAAATGTGGACTCATGATATGATTGGTGATGAGACACAAGGTATTTATGTGAAGGATGGGTATAAAGAATTCTTGGATATTGCCAAAGAGAAGCTTGATAGCTATTATCTATCATTTAATCCTGTAGGTGCTCAAGGTATCGAACAGGTAAATGCCTCTGCTGTGGATGTCCTATATGCAGAAATCTGGCCTTGGGATACAACAAGTGATGGAGAGCAGTACAATACTTATCAAAGTCTAAAGAACGTCATCGATAATTCTCGAGACCAAAGTGATGGGAAATCTCTAATCATTCCAGCATATATGGAATACGATTATGCTGAGAGTGTGGTGAGTGAACCTTTTAATATGTCTGCAGTTTTATTAACAGATGCGGCAGTATATGCTGCAGGAGGTTCACGTATTGAATTAGGTGATGGCGACGAAATGCTATCGAATGAATATTTTCCCAAGCATAATTTATATATGTCAGATGAACACAAAGTACGTCAAAAAGCGCTGCAAAATTTTATTGTTGCTTATCAAAATCTTTTGCGGGATGGATTAGAAGATAATGGGCATCAGATTGAATTTGTCGATCAAAATCAATCGAGCGATGGACAGCCTAATACAATCTGGGCATATAGTAAGTCTGGTAATGGATTCGATACGATTCAAATGATCAATTTACTTGGCGTTTCTGATAATGATTGGCGAGCAAATCAAGGAGAGAAAGAAACACCTACTATTGTTGAAGATTTGACAGTGAAATATTATACGAATGACACATTTGAAAGTGCTTGGCTCACTTCCCCAGATCCGAGATATAATTCCGTTTCTAAAGAACTGGATATGGAATATGGACATGATGCGCAAGGAAATTTCGTTACGATCACTGTTCCCTCGTTAGAGTATTGGGACATGCTTTACTTTAAGCAAAAAGGATGAACGACAGAAGATCAACCCGCAGAAGGCGCATGTTCAAACGTTGAACAAGAAAATTTATTGTGAACCCGTGTGCTTCATTTATTTCACTAATGAAGGCGCGAGGTTCTTTTTTTATACTAAAACCTCTCGCATTTCCCTCATATTTGTGTAATACTAGAGCTAACAACGTAAGCGTTTACTCAGGAGGTTTCTATGCAATATACAATTAAAGACATTGCCAAGAGAGCGAATGTCTCGATAGCTACAGTTTCACGAGTTATTAATGGTCTTGGTGGATACAGCGAGGAAACAAAACAAAAAATTTTAGCTATTACTCATGAGTTGGGCTATAGTCAGAATAAATCTGCTGTATCATTGGTGAGTAGAAAGTCAAATTTGTTAGGTATTATTATGCCGCAGTATGCTACTACTTTTTATGGTGATATTATTAGCGGGATTGAAGATGAAGCCTATCAAAGAGGCTATAACGTTATTTTGACACATGCAGGCGTAGATGGGTCTAGGATGAAAGAAAGCATCACGCTTATGAAGGAGAGAAATGTTGACGGGTTTATCATTTTTTCTGTAGATTTATCAAATGATGAGATCCATTTAATTAAAAAACACAATATTCCTTGTGTGTTGCTTTCTGCAGATACGGTGAAGGGGGATATTCCGTTTGTTAAAGTCAATGATGAACAGGCGATTGCCGATGCTACTTCATATTTAATCAAGCGTGGAAGTCAAAAACTAGCTCTGATTGGTGTAAATCCATCTGATCGTATCGCAGGGAAGGCACGGATAAAAGGATTTAAAAAAACGTTGATCCATCATCAATTGATTTATTCTGATACAGATATTTATTTTGGAGATTATGGTTTTGATTCTGGAAAGAAGAATATGGAGGAAATTATTCAATCGGGTGTTTGCTATGATGGAATTGTTAGTGCCAGTGATGAAACAGCATTGGGTGTCATGTCAGCTTGTTCTGAAGCTGGGATTAAAATTCCTGAGGAATTGTCAGTGATCGGCTATGATAATTCATTAACAGCAAGAATGAGTACACCAGCTTTAACAACAGTATCTCAACCTTTTCATGAAATGGGGAGTGAGGCAATTGACATGTTGATTCAACTTGTTGAAAAAGGCGGAAACGTAGAATCTAAGATTGTAAAACATGAAATTGTAATCAGAAATTCAGTTAAATAATCGTTTTCTGTTTTTGTTAGTATATGTTGAATATCTTTCCAATACCATGTCAATCATGGCACTAGTCAAAAGTAGCCAATTATCTATCGGTTAAAGATTTCACTATAAATGACTCAACAGAGGGACAACCTGAAGTAGGTATTGCAAGTGAAGGTTTTGTGAATTATCAAGAATCAGCACAATTGGTGAAAACAGATAGTAAAGAAAACCCATTGCCTGGCGCAAAATTCAAGCTCATCGATAAAGAAGGAAAAACGGTTATACAAAATCTTGTATCGGATGATAAGGGGGTTGTATTGGTAAAAAATCTGGCACCAGGAGATTATCAATTTATTGAGACAAAAGCGCCTAGAGGATATGTGTTAGATGAGACACCTGTTGAACTTACATTTGCAAGCAAAGCCCTAGGTGAGCCAAGCTTAGTTGATGTAGGGGAATTTGAGAACTCGAGTTATCTAATTGGTAAAAGGCATATTTATAGATATTTTTTTGATGTGGGTGTAAGGGATAGTAAAGGGAGTAAATTTGGAAACTTCATTTCCTATGCTAGAAGATGTCAAAAGAAATTTGATCAAATATCTCCTCTGACGGAGAATTTAATGATGGAACAAATAAAAAACAGACGTAAAAAGCTATTAAAGAAAATGTATAAGAACTGATAATCAAATGATATGCTCCCATCATAGTAGACGTTAGAAAAAAATATTGATAATCTACTATGATGAGAATTTATCAAATCGTGACTTTCATATCTATCGTCCATTAACCGCTGAAACAAACACCAAATAATTCGCGAAATCGCCAATCCGTTGTCGGTGGTCATTCACATCACTTCTTGTACGTTGTTCTTGTTCTTCTTGTAAGAATAAGCGTGATGTCCAAGAATGACTGTCCCAATGGTTTAATTGAAAGATGCGTTCCAATAGGATGAAATGGTCGATAATGGTATTGTGAATATTCGTTCGTTCGGAATCTTTTTCCAGTTTTTGTTCCTTAGAAAATTGATGCCATTCTGCACGAATGACTGTATAACGAATAGCAGCACCCATCAACTCTTCCCAAATTTCGATAAAATCATTATCATTCATATCAGCATTTTTTAATATCTCTTGATAGATAGTGGTCATTTCAGTAAAAGATAGCGCTTCTGGTTGTTGTAAATAATTTTCGTATGTTTGATTCAATTGGGACATTAAATCACTCCTTGAAATGTTTTTGTTTTAACTAGTTTACTACAAGCAATAAGTTAGTGCATCAAAAGAAAAATAGGTAAGCATACCATTTTGGTAGTTTTTTCTCGTTGATTTGGTAGAAATTTGATGAGACAAATAGGCTAGTATCACTTTATTCATTGATACTAGCCTATTTTGTATCCAAAATTTATGAAAATGATTAAAACAAATCTTTTTCTTGCTCGATAAATTGAGCAAATTTATCAGCACTTCGTTCTTCTCGTTCTGGATAAAAATAGTTGTAGACTTGTTTTGTCATTTTTGAATCTTTATGACCAACACGATACATAATATCCTCTAGTTTCATATCTGCCATTGCGCACAAGGAAACGTGGGTTTTTCTAAATTCATGAAGAGTTATCCGTTTTTCAAGCTGATATTTATTAGCGATCATATCATACCAATCATTTGGTTGGCCAGGACGACAAAAGTTATTTGAGCGATTGGGGAAGATTAGCTGTTTATTGCTGTGATGACTTAAACCTAGTATAGAAAGCTCCTTTTTTTGACGTTGTTGCCAGTTGTTTAAAAATTGTATGGTTTGCCAGTTGTCAAGGGCCATAATAAAATGTTGGTTTTGGGCCATTGAAATTGTAGGTAGTTTTCTCTTTATCGTTTCGTTTCTTTTCCTTTCGTTTCACTATAACTTTTCATTCGATAGGAAGGTCCTGTAATTTGAATAATTTTAGAATGATGGACCAATCGGTCCAATAAAGCATTAGTCAATTTCTTATTACCAAAAATTTCGGACCATTGAGACAGAGGAATATTCGTTGTAATAATCGTTGATTTTCTTTCGTATCGCATATTAATTAGTTGAAACAGTAAGTTAGATCCTTCTTTTGAGAAGCGGAGATACCCGACTTCATCAATAATTAATACAGAATAGCTCGCATATTTTTTGAGCATGGTATCACTTGTCCCACGTTTATGTGCCCGAATAAGTCGATTAACCAGTTCTGTACTAGTGATAAATAAACAGCTCTGCCCTCTATCAATACACTCTAAACCAATTGAAACGGCTAAATGGGTTTTTCCAACACCGCTATTTCCAATGAATAAAAGGTTGTCATACGTGTCTAAAAAGCGTAATGTCACTAAATCTTGAATTTCACTTTTTTTGATTTTGGGTTGAAAATCAAAGTTAAAATCATGAAGGCGTTTATGATAGGGAAACATTGCCCGTTTTAAAATTTTTCTTTGGGTCTCCTTTCTACGATAGCTAATTTCTTGATGTGTTAATTCAAATAAAGAATCAACTAGAGATTGTTCATTTTTAGCTACTTCATCTAAATGGGCAGGTAAAATTTCTTTGATACAGGTAAGATTTAAATCTGATAATTGATTTAATAACTGATGGTAATTTGACATATGAGCCTCCTTATAATTCATCGTAAGCATCTAAATTTTCTTCTACAAAGCGCTCCAACTCTTCGTCTTCTAAGTATTTGAAGACATCAGATCGAAGAATCTCAAGAGAGTCATCACGTTGATAATTTAAGGTTTTTTTGCTTAATGGGTGCGAGCGAATACATTGATGGCCATACCAAATGAATAGACTGTCCTTACGGACATCTAAAGTTACCTCTTTACCAATATATTTCACGGGAACAGAATACTTTGAGTTTTGATATTGGACCATGGATTCAATGGAAACTTTTCTAATTACGTGTTGGGTTCTAGAAACATATCTGACTAATTCTAAACAATTGAAAGGACGCAACACCGATTGTTCATCTATAAGAAGCTTAGAGGGATGATTATTCACTGCTTGAGAACGTTCATTATTTAAGTCATTCATAAACTCATAGACGATTCGTTTTAGCTCCTGCTCATTTTCAAACTCGTAGTTAAAGACCATTAAGCGGTTAACAGTACGAGCTAAAGCTTCAACTTTGCCTTTGGTTTGTGGACGAAAAGGGCGACAAGCAATCGGATTGAATCCAGCATCTTTAGCAAATTGACGAAATTTTTCGTTAAAAACGGTTTGACTAAATTGGCTTTTACTTCTATCAACAACTGTTTTCATATTGTCAAACCAAATTTCTTGAGGAACACCATTCCCGCAGTACTCAAACGCATTGACCAAACAATTGAAGACATTCGCTTGGGTTCGATCAAAGGTTACCTCTAAGTATTTCATGCGAGAATAGCCTAGAATATATAGAAAAAGATTGAAGTAAAAGACTTCACCATGTTTACTCACCATCTTAATATTTTCTTTCCAATCGACTTGAGCAGAAAGACCTGGCGTCGTTTCAATTCGAATGGTTGCTTTTTTTACACGCTTTTCTCGATAGTTCTGACAATATCGTTTGACGGTGGTATAGCCACCTTGATATCCTTTTTTCTTAATAAAATAATAAATTGAAGAAGCGGAACAGCTTAACTCCATTTTATCTTTAATAATTTCTTCAAAACCGCTTAATAAAAGAGGAGCAGAAGATTGTCTCTTTTTGATCTGTTCTACTTCCCATTTAGTTCCAGCTTCATAGTAACGCTTGACTGTTCGGTAATCACAATTATATTGCTTGGCCATGGCTGCATAGTTAGGTTGAATATCGTTCATAATGTGTCGTAAGACTCCTTCTAAGACATCTTTTCGCATGAGTCACTCTCCTTGAATGGTTTCATGAAAAAGAATATCAGATTTTAAATCTAACCTACATTTTCGATGGCCCTTTTCCTACATTTTATCGTGGCCCTTTACACAATGAAGAAATGAAGATAAAAAAAGAAGTTGCGAAAATTGTTTGAATAGTGCTGCATGAAAGATACTTTTCTACTAGAATTGTCTAATTAAGTTCAATATTAAGAGTGTTTGTAAAAATTATAAAAATGAGATAAAGTATCTAATAAGTATTTTTTTAAACACTATTTTTTATTAAAAAGGTTTAAAGAATTGAAATTCTTATAGAGTTAAATTTTTTGTCATGATACCTTTGTTTAAAAGGAGGAAGAGACTTATGCTCTCATACACAATTTATTTTTTTGCAGTTTGGTTTATACCCTTAGCCATAATTATTTATGGAATTTATAAAAAATCAAAGAAGTTTTGGCTTACAGGAATTTGCTTAATTCCAATCTTCCTTATCGTTATGCCGGTAATAGCTATGTTTTTTGGTGGAGATAATATGTAAATTATTTTAGATGAGTCAAAAAAATTGACTCTTCGTAAAATTTTTCATGTTAGTTTTTCCATTCTTGCTATTCTATAGGCTGATTATTTAGCTTATTAACGATAGACTCAATTGGTTTATTGAAACATACGCTACCTAAAAAATAATTAATCGTCAAATGATTTTTGAATATAGGAACAACAAAAAAAGTTGAAGCTAAAGAAATTGGAGCAGACGTTCAAAAAGACGGAACAGTTACAGTTAAAGGTTTAGACGGAAAAATGAAAGTTTTACCAAAAACAGGTGAAACAGCAAATATTGCATTGTCTGTCCTAGGTTCATTAATGGTATTAGGATCAGGAATCATTTTTAAAAAGAGAATTTAAGTAAATTTAAAAGCATGGTCGCAAGTTTCACTAGCAGCCATGCTTTTATTGAATCATTGTAGGACATTTTAAAGATAAAATTGCCCACTTTAAAATTAAACATGTGCTTAGAATCGTTCTAGGCAACACCAATAACAACAGATAGAATCAGCAACTTGGCTTCATTTTAAAATCATGCTATAATGAATGTGCGAAACGAGATAAGTTCTAATGAATAGCACAAAAGCCCAACCTATTGCGAGTAGGTCGGGCTTTTCTTTGCACTTGTTGCGAATACAAGCGTGTGAGTTAGACAGCAACTTGCTTGCTATCGTCTAATCATCTAACCAATGATCAACTAATGTGATTATTAGACCCACTAAAAGTGGTGCGATAACTAACGAGATAATTTGTTCCATGAATAGCACCCCCTTACGGGGCAAGTTGCCGTTAATTAGTATAGCATACTTAATATTCTAAACAGTTGATAAATTAAGATAAAAGCTAAAATCACTAATCACAAGTGATTTGTGATTAATCACTTGTGATTTACAAGGTGTAACGATATAATTAAATGGAAAACGTGCAAAATATTTACATAAACAGGGGGAGAAACTTGGAACTAGCATTTAGAGAAAACTTAAAAAAGATGAGAGGTACCAAATCAAAAGAAAAATTCTCCCAAGAATTAGAAATGAGTAGATCAAATTATTCACGAATAGAATCAGGAAAATCAGATCCAACCATAAAAACACTAGAACAAATTGCAAAGTTAACTAACTCAACGCTAGTAGTGGATTTAATCCCAAATGAGCCAACAGAACCAGAATCAGAACAAGTAACATTGGATTTAGAAATGGAAGAAGAAATAATCTCAACTCTCCAAAATCCTCAAAATACCGCTATATCAAGCCATTTCCAGCCTCTACTTATCCACCCTTGTTATCAATCCCACCAACTCGATGTGGCTTGAGAGGACAGAATGAATGTCATTTGAGTATGTTCGTTCTCGGAAACATATCCACTGCGTTTTTAGCACTATCGGTAGACGGGAACATATCCATTCATGATAAAAAATAACGTGTCTAATTGCATAATCATTATTGAGTAGAGTTGTCAAAAGAATAAACATAACGTATTTCAGTAAGTTTTTTTCCTGTAATTTCAATAATGCATTCATCGTCTTCATTGCATCGCCACTTATTCTTCCGGCTGAATCAATACTACCCCCTGCTCTGAGATGACAATAATGATATCACCTGAAGCTGGTATCCCCTTGTTGAAAGTATATCTTTCAAAAAATTTGACAAAACTTATCATCTAGTACAATTTCCATGCCTAAAACCACAATATTAATATCCCTCGACTACTATAACTTCACCTTCTTCATCAGTTGGGGGTTGAAAATGATCATAATAAGTGGAAGCTGTTTGCTCCGTCAATATGATATCATTTTGATGATTTCCGTTTCTTTTTCGAATACGTTCCATAACAACTTCCTTAGGTGTCTTTATATAATAGATTTTGGGTTCTATGTCGTATTTCTTTAATAATGAAATATATTCATTTCTCATTTCTCTAGACCAAAATGAATAATCGAGAACAATATCAATGTTTTGCATGATAAGTGAAATTAGTTTTTCATCAAGATAGGTTTTAATATCTTCTAAAACCTCCTGAGGTAAAGGATGTTCATTCAAACCTCGTTTGAATGATTCTTCATCATAAGATAGTATTGTCATCCCGGTACTTTCAAATTTTTTTGCTAGTGTTGATTTACCTGCTCCCGCAGGGCCGCACATTAAAATAACTTTACTTTTCGACAAATTATCTACTGTATTTTTCATTGATATAACCTCCTATAACAAACCAAAAAAACATGACACTCTCCTTAAGCATTATTACTATTCGCTCTTTTCATGATTTCCTGTACTATTGATGTTTTAGCATTCGCATAGTGCTGGACATGCCTCCATTTATGCATTGGCACTTAATCTCTTATTACTGGAGTTAAATTCATATGATTTTTAATCTGCAAAAAAGTTTATAGCACCGTCGCTTATACCAGAAAATATAACAAACGCCGCATTGTTTTTTTGTGCACTTTAATAATCTATTCAACTAAGGAATTAAGCTGGCTGTCAAGAGAGTAATATCGTATTGAATCTCAGGTGGAAATTTTCTGCGGTATCTTTTTTGACTGAAATGACATTAGTGTCTTTTGGGGATTGTGTATGTAAGTATTTTTTAAAATCATTTTAACAAGTTTTGGACAAAAATTCTCATGAAAAAACAGAATTTAAATAGCATGATAAATTAGAGAAGATAGTTTAATGTGCTTATAGGAACACCCCACTTTTACAGTCACAATCAATAACCTTGCTACTTTCTTTCGAAATTGATAAGAGTCTAAAGGATTGACAACGCTTGATAGTGAGCATAAGCTTAGTGTACGCTAGTTAGTTTACAAGTGTAAACTAAAAAGTATGATGTGTCGTCTCTGAAATTCTCCCTGATTCAAGTCATAACCAGAGTACATATCGGTTATTTTTTGATTCCATATTTTTTCCTTTATGTGCTGAGGATTAAGGGGTACCAATTGTAATTGCGCGTTATATGGTCTTTGTTTAGAATCGCTCTCCAAAAAGCCAATTTTTTTGCATAGAATTTTAGATGTGGTACCATTAATTAGAATTATTATAAATAAGAAGTAGGTATCATTGTTTCAGTACAAAGACTAGGAGGAATGGAAGATGGAAATAGACTACAAGGATCATGGGAAGAAGCCGTATATCATTAATATTGAAGACGCCACCACAGGAAATGATAATTACCGGACGACCATTTGGACAGGCAGTAAACTGCAAGTCACCGTAATGTCCATTCAACCGGGCGATGACATCGGTTTGGAAGTGCACGAAGGCATTGACCAATTTATCCGTATTGAAGAAGGAGAAGGCGTGTGTAAAATGGGGCCTTCTAAAGATAACTTACATGTTCAACAAAAAGTGATGGATGATGACTCCGTATTTGTTCCGGCGGACATGTGGCACAACATCGAAAACACCGGTGATAAGCCGCTCAGACTGTATACCATTTATGCTGGTCCAGATCACCTTGAAGGAACGGTTCACCCTACTCATGAAGACGCCAAAAACGATCCAAACGAACACTGAGGTACACTAGGATGAAACAAAAGCCCAGCACCCGTATGGATGGTCCACTGGTGCAGGGCTTTTTTATAAAGGAGAGAAGTGGTATGAGTGATTCATTGTTTCAATTAGAGAAGGTTGGTTTTCAGGCAAACGGAAACCAAATCCTTCAAGATATCTCTTTTACAGTAAACAAAGGGGAAGTGATTGTTTTTTCTGGTCCTTCTGGAAGTGGAAAAAGTACCCTTTTGAAATTAATTGGTACGCTGCTTTCTCCAACTTCCGGAAAAATTTATTATCGAGGTACGGATCTGCAAAAAATCGATCCTGTGGAGTATAGAAAAGAAGTCTCTTATTTCTTTCAAAACGCTTCTCTATTCGATGAGACAGTTCAAGAGAACTTGTCTTTTCCTGCCCGCATAAGAGAAGAAGGATTTGATCGGGAACGTGCAAAAAAATTATTAGAACGAGTTCAAATACCTGAAACTTACTTATCGAAAGAGGTCAAGGAACTATCAGGAGGGGAAAAACAACGGGTTGCATTGGTCCGAAATTTGATGTATCAACCGAAAGTGTTGCTCCTGGATGAAGTTACCAGTTCATTGGACCAAGAAAACAGAGCGATTGTCCTTGATTTAGTCCGAGACATGATGAAAGACCAACAAACTACGGTGTTGGCCGTCACTCACAACCAGGAAGAAATCGACCAAGCTTCTCGTCTGATTACTATCAAAGGTGGAAAAATGGAGGAATCGAAATGACAAACAATTTGGAAATCAGTAATCTTTCTTTGCTTTTATCCTCTGTCCTCTTGATAGTTGCCTTGTTGATTGATTACAAAGAGAAATTGGGATTAGGAAACGACATTTTTATTGCGGGAATTCGCGCTGTCGTTCAATTATTCCTTATTGGATATGTATTGAGCTACGTATTACGAGTGGATAACAACTTTCTCACTTTAGCGATGGTTTTGTTCATTGTGTTCAACGCTTCTTATAACGCCCATACACGCAGTGAGGGGATCAACCGCTCTTTTAAAATTTCAACGACGGCTATTGGAGTAGGAACAGCCTTGTCCTTACTCATTCTTGTTTTTTCAGGAGTCATTGACTGGTCCCCTTCCCAAATAGTTCCAATTACAGGCATGATTGCCAGCAACGCCATGACTGCGATTGGAGTGACCTATCGGTCTTTGAATTCAAAATTTACGGACCAACGCCAACAGGTATTGGAAAAATTGGCATTGGGAGCCAATAAAAAACAAGCGTCCATGAGTATTGTAAGAGAAAGCGTCAAAACGGGCATGGCTCCTTCTATTGACCGAACAAAAACGGTTGGACTTGTCAGCCTACCAGGTATGATGTCAGGGTTGATTTTTGCGGGAATTGATCCTGTTCAAGCGATTCGTTACCAAATTGTTGTGATGTTTATGTTGATTTCAGTTACTGCGATTTCTTCGTTTATTGCTAGTTATATGGCTTACCGTGAGTTTTATAACAATCGCAGTCAATTAATTATATGATTTGGGATGATACACTACTCTTAAAACCAGTGGTTACAATTTTATGTAGTTAAAAGAAGACCTCACGAGAATAATTACAAAAAGAACTTCATTTTTTAAGGAAGAAGGATATTTTTGTCATCGAATCTTTGGAACGACTAGGGCGAAACTATGATGAAATTTTTTATATAGTGCAGCAACTGGATTAATTGAATCCTTTAATAAGCAAATCAAGAAATACAGCCACCGCAAGGAACAGTTCCAAAATGAAGAGTCGATGGAACGTTTCTTAGTCTCGTCTTTTGATACTCACAACCAAAAATTCCTAGGTCGCAGTCATAAAGGTTTCCAACAGGCCGAAGGCGAGCTCGAACAAATGCTGAGTCAACCGATGGAGAATTAGAAACAATCTACAGTAGGGAAGAATCATTTACACAAAATTATTGACACTCCCTTAGCTTCCTCTAAAGTAGAAAATTTTTCGATATCAATATCGTAAATAAATAATTTGAGTTGAATATTGTGCAACTCTTTCAAATTTAGCACAGCAAATGACGTGATCAAAGGTGGTCTCGATTGAAAATCATACAAATTTGTTTTTGCTTTTGATGAATATAAACGGTAGTCCGAACTAAAAACTTCCACTGGATAAAAATTAGTATTCATATTTGAACACCTACTTTCATGGTACTTATCCAGTATAGCACTTAAAAGAAGTCAAAAGTAAAAATAGAAAAAACGTAAGGGATTCCTAAGCATTGCTTCTACATCGTAATTACTTGCAAAAAAGAAATATATAGCGTAGGCTGATTAAGCAACATGCATTAATCTAAGAAGAGTACCGGCACAGAAAACTTGGGGAAGTTTTTCTGGACTGCGCCGAATACTCTTCGTTTTTTTATTTTAACATTATTCTTACTTAATAAACATTAGAATATGAGAAGTTGCATTTAACTGATTTTATCTATTGCTTAATATTTTAATAGTCTACGGAATGTGAGGAGGTATTTAGTATAGTATTAGCATAGAGACAAGAGGCTTCTGGTTTCTCTAGAGTTGACTCCATGGTTTATTATAAATAAGAAGAATGAGGAGGAGATTCGATGAATATAAAAAAGCAGCTGAAATGTTTGATTTAAGTGTGGATACACTAAGCTATTATGAGCGTGTTGGCGTGATACCACCCGTTCACCGCCACGAGAGCGGCTACCGAGATTATACTACCAATGATTTAAATTGGATTTATCTAGCAAAAAACTTGCGAAATGCTGGATTGTCGATTGAATCTTTAATTGATTTTGCTCAACTAGTTCAATTACGTGAAACACAAAATGATGCTATATAGATAGAAGGAAAAATTTGGGAGGTTATCATTCTGGATGAAAAATAAGCGTAGCTATTAAAGAATTTTACATTTAACTGCTGAAAAGGAATGGTAAGATTCTCCAAAAATTGTCAATGAGGTTCAAACGATAGAAACAACTATTTTAGACGGACGCGCTTCGCCCATGAACTATTAGGAGTCAAACGGAATAAGAGTTACTGAATCATAAGAACAATGTCAGAAACTATGCAACGATCAGTGGCTGCGTAGCTAACGAACTACCGTGTCGAGTAATTATTACAAAACTTATTAAACCCGTGGTGCTAGTTAATTTTTTCCTAGAGGAAAATGTCTAAACATGTTGGTAAATCAACAAAAAAACGCATATAGTAGTCTCAAAACTCCCAAGAAATGAGGACCACATATGCGTTCATCAAAATATACTGAACATTATACAGATACTTTTATAACATTCAAGGAAATTATGAGAACTGTTTCTAACATATACCACAATTGTGTACCAGATAAGATTAAAAACCGAAGAAATACTGATCAACTGAAGCAACGCGATACAGTGATTATTGCTTGTGTTATATGGGGCATAATTAATGGCTATACTAACCAAAGAGCCACGTATAGAGCGGTTTGTTCCGTCTTATTTCCTAATGGTGACTTTCCTAGTAGGAGTCGATTCACTCGCTTAAGTTCAAACTTAGCTTACACTATCAAGATTATTCGATACTTTTTCATCAAGAAGCTCACCAAAGGTGAACTAGTCGGAATTATAGATAGTTTTCCTAGTTTATTATGTAAACCAGTTAGAAATAGACAAGCAAAACTATTGAATCAAATAGCCAAAGTTGGCTATAACTCAACAAAAAAATCTTATTTTTATGGTCTTAAAATTCATATGATCGTTACTAAGACTGGCTTTCCGATTACTTACTAAATCACGAATCCAGGTGTCCATGACGTGAAAGTGTTAGAGACTTTATCGGAAGAAGCGAATCTTCCCAATATCCTAGGGGACAAAGGATATATTAGCCATAAAATCCATGAAAAGCTTGCCCTTAAGGGCATTACTATATCCGTTCCGCCACGTAAAAACATGGATAAATCTGAAAAACTAGACCACAGCTTACTTGGAAAACAAAGAAAAACAGTTGAGACTGTTTTTTCTTCCTTAGAAAAATTAGGTTGTCAAAATTTCAACTCACGTTCTGTTAAAGGGCTAGAGAGTAGATTTGAAAGCATATTACTGGCTTACAGTGTTCTATTAAGTCGAGCACAACGACGTTTTGAAGGAACTTTGAGATATTCTTTAGGATATTAAAATTAACTAGCACCACGGGTGATTTATAGTATACTATGTCAAAAGGAGGAGTTAGATGAACAATCAAATCACACTAGCGTATTTAGATTATGATGATCTAGATGCTTTACAAGTTGTAAGTGTTGTCAGTTTTTATGAATCGTTTATCGATGGCGCAGATCCACTTGATATGCAAGGATATTTACAGACACAATTGACAACTGAAATATTGGCAGTAGAATTGGCACAGTCAACCAGTAAATTTATTGGTATTAAGGATCATCAAATACTCATTGGTTATATGAAAGTCAATGATGAAAAAGATGCTATAGAGATTCAACGGCTCTATCTGCTCAAAGATTATCAAAACAAAGGGTTAGGGCAACGGTTACTCGATGAAGCGAATCGTTATGCTAAAACGAAACAAAAACGTTATTTACGTTTGACTGTTTATGAAAAAAATCATGCAGGTATTCGTTTTTATGAACGTCATGGATTTAAAAAAATCGGGATCAAACATTTTCCTTTAGGAAAACAAGATCGTATTTGTCCGATTTTAGAAAAAGAAATCTAAAAAAACGTCCTCACTTTTGATGCTGAGGACGTTTTTTTAGACTGGTAATGGAACCATAATTCGCTTTCCTTTTTGATAAATCGCTAATTCCGTCACATCTTTTGCTTTTAACAGAGCAAAAAGATCATCGAAATGGAAACGGAAATGTTCAAGGTAATGCCCATCTGATCCAACACTAAACAAGGTACCACCACGTGAAAGATATAAATCGATGACATATTCATATAACGCTAAATTGTCATACAAGTAAGCGCTCTTAGCATTTAATTCGAATGCCAATTTATTTTTGATTACTTGATCTAGAATCGGTAAAAACTGCGCTTCATATTGTTTAAATTCAGCAACGGATAGACCAAATACCCGAAAACCATAGTCAAAATGAGCAAAGACATCTGCTTCTATAACAACTAGTGCTTCTGAAAGTTGTGCAAAATACTGAGGAATCACAATAGCAGGATCCATATCTTTGACTTCGTCATCTAAATAATCAAATTGACCATTATGATGCACACTGAGTAATTTTAAATCGTAATCTTTATCGGCTAAATAGTCGATGATCCGATCCTTTTCAGAAGCGATGTAACCGATTTCGATGCCTTTTAAAACACGATTGCCAAAACGCTTATTTAAGCTATCGATTGTTTGACTGTACATTTCATAATCGGGGATATCATCGACTTTAGTAACAGGATTGGCTAAGTCAAAATGTTCAGTTGTCACGACGTAACCATCGTAGTTTGTTAAATAGTCCTCATTTCTTGGGAGTTTTGAGACTACTATATGCGTTTTTTTGTTGATTTACCAACATGTTTAGACATTTTCCTCTAGGAAAAAATTAACTAGCACCACGGGTAGTATTTTATATTCTTATATTAAAAAGAAAGATACCGTTTGCATCTTTCTTTTTTTAGTTAAAAGGGAGAATTTATAAAATTAATGAAGTTTTAGTAATGAATCTATTGAAAAATTTTTTTCCATTAGTAATATTGTCTAATAATCAGAATATTCAGAAAAAGGAGGGGCAATATGTCGGAATTTTTTCAGTGGAAATTAGTTTGGGAATATTTTCCAAAGGTTTTAAGTGCTTTGCCGGTTACGTTGATGATAGTAGCAGTGGCGTCGATTACAGGATTGCTTTTAGGGATTTTACTTGCATTTATTCGTGTCGAAAAAGTGCCATTTCTGAGTCAACTGGCGGCAGTCTTCGTTTCATTTATTCGAGGCACACCGATATTGGTTCAACTGTATGTTGTGTATTATGGTGTACCCGCCTTATTACAAATGATTCAAATCGATGTTTCCTCATGGAATAAAATTATTTTCATCTATATCACCTACGGATTAAATACTGCTGCCTTTCAGTCTGAAACTTTCCGGGCTGCGATTCTAAGTGTACCGGTCACACAGAAGGAAGCGAGTATTGCTTGCGGATTGACGAAAACACAAATGTATCGACAAGTGATTTTACCGCAAGTTGTCCGTGTCGCATTACCTGCATTTGGTACAACTACGATTGCACTGCTGCAAGACACATCGCTGGCTTTTACCATTGGGGTAGTGGATGTTGTCGGCAAAGCGCGAGCGATAGGCGCAGTGACCTTCCATACACTTGAAGGCTATGTCGGTGCGGCGATCTTGTTTATTACCTTAAGCTTCCTCTTAGAACGTGTTTTCACCGGTCTGGAACGTCGGATGAGTTTTTCGAAAACAAAACAACAAACAGCAAAAGTACCACTGATATCATGGACCAAAAAACAGCAAAAAATCAAAACAACATAGGAAAATTTTGGGTAGAGGGAAAGGGAGGAATTCAAATGAAAAAAACGATTTTAGGTGCAATTACATTGGTGACACTTTTGGTTTTAGGGGCTTGCGGAAGCAGTTCTGCCGACACTGCAAGCAGTGGAGCAAGTGATGCAACAGAAATCAAGGTGGGTACTGGGAATGAAGCATTGCCATATGCTTATTTAGACGAAAATGGTGAATATGATGGCTATGATGTCGCCGTCGTTAAAGCAATCGACGAAAAATTACTTGATTATACCTTTACCTTTGAAGGAGCGGATTTCCCAACGACGTTATCAAATTTAGAAAGCAATAAAGTCCAGATGGCTGCCTATGAATATGAAGTCAATGATGAACGGAAAGAAAAATTCGTCTATGGGGATGTTGGGTATGTGGTCTGGGATACGTATATTGTCTCTGATTCAGATGCCGGTACGGTCTACGATAGCTTCGAAGATTTAGCAGGAAAAAAAGTCTATGTGACGACTGCTACTAACCAAGCAGCAATGGCTGAGGCTTATCTGGCAGAAAATCCCGAAGCTTTTGAATTGGTTTATGGGGAATACAACAACGAGCAAATCGTACAAGCAGTCACTTCAGGTGCGGTCGATGCAACGTTAGCACCAGAATATCAAGTCGATAATTGGAACAATTCATTTAGTGAAAATCTAGAGATCGGCAGCGAACCAGTCCACAACTCAGATGCCTACTTATTGTTCAACAAAGAAGCTGACCAAGACTTTATTGATGCGGTCAATACAGCATTAGAGGAATTGAAAGCAGATGGAACGATCAAAGAATTATCAGAAAAATATCTAGATGGGGATTATGTCCCAGAATAGGGAGGAATGGCGATGAGTTTTCAATTGTCTATTATGATCGAAGCGCTGAAAACAGCAAGTCATTATATTGGTACGACGCTTTTTATGGCGTTGACCGCACTAGTCATTGGCGCGGTGGTTGGGTTGATCATCGCCTTGATTCGTCTGTATAGGATCAAGATCCTCGCACCAGTTCTGCAAGTGATTGTCACGGTCTTAAAAGGGGTCCCAGTGGTTTTAGTGATTTTAGCGTTATATCTTATTTCTGCTAAACAGTTTGATATTTGGGCGGAGTCGATGCATTGGACTTTGCGGTTTAAAGATTTCAACATGGTTTGGATAGCGATCGCCGCCTTGAGTTTAATGTCTGCTATCAATAGCAGCGAGATTTTCAGGGGCGCATTTGCGGCAGTCAAAAAAGGGCAGTTCGATGCAGCCAAATCGATCGGCATGACGAACTTACAAGTCATCCGTCGTGTGCTGCTCCCGCAAGCCTGGCCGATTTCATTGCCCATGTTCAGTAATTTGCTGATCTCGTTGGTTAAAGCGTCGGCCTTAGCTTCCATGGTCAGTGTTGTCGATGTTTTTGCGGCAGCTAAAATCACGGCCCAGCAAAATTATCGGTTTTTAGAAGCGTATGTGGCTGTTGCGATCATTTATTGGCTGATTAGTTTGGTCATCGAAAAAGGGGCACAATTACTGGAAAATCGGCTGTTGCGCAAACTAAGGAGGGCCGCATTATGATGAAAGTAACGGATATCCATAAGCGATTCGGCAAACAAGAAGTGTTAAAAGGGATTGATCTTGATGTCGCTAAAGGCGAAGTAGTCGTCTTATTGGGGCCTTCCGGTTCGGGAAAAACGACCTTCTTGCGTTGTCTTAATTTTTTGGAACGAGCAGATCAAGGTGTGATTCAATTGGGAGAAACCACCACCACATTGCACAAAGCAAGTAAAAAAGAAATATTGACCCATCAACGGCAAACAGCGATGGTTTTCCAAAATTATGCCTTGTTTCAAAATAAAACAGCCAAAGAAAATATCATGATGCCATTGATCGTGACCAAAAAACAAAGCAAAGAAACTGCCCTGCGAACAGCAGAGGCTTTGTTGGATCAAGTCGGTTTGTCTGAACGACAAGATTTTTATCCTAGCCAACTGTCAGGTGGACAACAACAGCGTATCGGGATCGCCCGTGCGTTGGCGTTGAATCCTAAGGTCATCTTGTTTGATGAACCTACCTCGGCATTGGACCCGGAACTAGTGGGACAGACATTGGCGCTGCTCAGAGAAATTGCGGAAGCCGGTGCGACCATGGTATTGGTGACCCATGAAATGAAATTCGCGTATGAAGTAGCAGACAAAGTAGTTTTCATGGAGAATGGACATATTGTTGAACAAGGCACACCGCAACAAGTATTCGAGGAAACCAAAGAAGAACGAACCAAAGCCTTTTTAGCCCGCTTTACCACACAGCTGGCCGGCTAACAACTATGTAGGGAGGAAATAGAATGGCCTATCAATTCGCACAACGTATCATGACATTAGAAGCATCTCCATTAAGAGAGAATGCAAAAAAAAATATGGAGTCTGCAGCAGCTATTTCCTTTGCTTACGGATTTCCACCGACAGAAGCATTTCCAATGGCTACATTGAAAGAGATCTCGCAAAAATTATATAACGAAGCGAACCCAGAGTCTTTCTTGCAGTATGGGGCATCAGAGGGGTATCCGCGCTTACGGACCTTGATCAAAGAACGTTTGCGTCAATTGTCAAATATCGATAACGAAGAGGAGGTGCTGGTGGTTTCGGGCTCGACCCAAGCCATGGATTTGGCGGTAAAAGTCTTTTGTAATGAAGGCGATGTGGTGTTATGCGAGGAGCAAACATTTTCCGGTGCGGTGAATGCTATCAAAGGATATGGGGCGATACCAGTGCCGGTACCGATGGATCTTGCAGCAGAATCAATGGATCTTGACGCTTTAGAAACAATCCTCAAAACAGACGCAAGAGTGAAAATGTTGTATCTGATCCCCACTTTCCAAAACCCTTTAGGCACATCAATGCCATTGGAAAAACGTAAAGCCATTTATGCATTGGCATGTCAATATGATGTGCTGATTTTTGAAGACGATCCTTACGGTGAGTTGTTGTATGAAGGTACACCGATCCCTAAGATGAAAACATTAGATACCGAAGGACGAATCATTTATGCGGGATCTTTTTCAAAAATTTTGGCACCCAGCAGCCGGATTGGTTTTATGATGGCTGCTGGTCCTGCAATGGAAAAATTGATTTTGGCCAAGCAATCCGCCGATTCCCACACCAATTTTTATTGGCAAGTGGTATTGGCCGAATATATGGATCATCATGATTTCGAAGGTCATGTGGCCCAATTGACCTTGTTGTATCAAGAGAAATATGCCCGCATGCTGCAAGCATTACAGGCACTGCCAACGGATAAGCTTACCTTTATCAAACCAACAGGCGGCTATTTTATCACCTGTTTCCTATCGACTGAGATGGACGCAGAGCGGTTCTATGATTACCTTGATGAGGCGAAAGTTGCGGTCATTCCAGGCAATATCATGAGTGTTGCGGGAAAAGGCTATGAGCATTCATTTCGGCTGAATTTTACGAAGCCGACATTGGCACAGATCGATCAAGGGATCGCTTTATTAGGTGATGCGTTGGAATACGCTATGCCGCCAGCATATGAAGGGGTCATTTAGGAGGTGTTGCCAATGAAATTGATTTATTACGGGGTAAGTGAAGAGGAAATTGCTTATATCGAACGGTGGCAATTTATCCACAAAACACCAGTGACGATCGTAATGGAGGGCTTGTCTTGGGAGAATATCCATTTGGCAGCAGGGCACGACGGCATCTGTTTGTATCCTAGTCTGGCTATGCAGCAAGATGAGTCCCTGTACCAACGCTTGCATATTTTAGGGATGAAGCAGTTATCGATCAAATCAACGGGGGTCGACGGTGTTCGTTTTGACTGGGCGCAAAAGCATCAGTTGACGGTCACCAATGTCCCTTCTTATAGCCCAACATCGGTGGGCCATTACACTGTGATGTCGATCTTGATGGCTTTACGCAATATTCCAGCAATGATCAAAGGAAAACTTGATCGACGGTCTGTGATTGGTCGGGAGCTACAAGACGTAACAGTCGGTTTGTTAGGCACTGGTCGAATCGGTGCTCTAGTCGCAGAAGCGATTTATCATATGGGGGGACATGTGATTGCCACTAGTAGGAGTGAAAATCCTCGGTTGAAGGGGATTGTCGAATATGTGTCCTTTGAGACCTTGATTGCTGCATCGGACGTCTTGTCGATCCATATCCCGCTGACAAAAGCATCAGAAGGGCTATTTTCGGCCTCTGTTTTTGCACAGATGAAGCCTGGCAGTTGTCTGGTCAATACGGCACGTGGGGGAATCGTTGATACGGATGCGTTGATTGCCGCACTCGCGCAAGGGCGTTTGTCTGGTGCTGTATTAGACGCTATCGCCAATGAAGAACGGTATTTTTCAGTTGGGTGGGATCAAAATCCTTATTATCAACAGCTGAATCAACTGCCAAATGTGCTTTTGACCCCGCATATTGCGTATTATACCCAATTGGCTGTACAAGAAATTGCAGAAACAGCTTTGAACAATGCAAGAGATATTTTGCTAGAAGGACAATCTGCCAATACGATCGCGCTTTGAGCGATAGAAAAGAAAGGGTGGGAGTATGCTGCAAGCAGAAATCAAAGGATTGAAGAAGTCTTTCGATAAACAAGTCATCTTAAAAAAAGTTGGCTTACAAATTGAACGTGGGGAAGTTGTATGCATCATTGGTCCTAGCGGCTCTGGAAAAACGACCTTTTTGCGTTGCTTGAATTTGTTGGAGCAGCCTGATGCGGGGAGTTATTCTATCGGTGACTTCCAGTATGATCTCGCACATATTGGCAAAACCCAACGATTGGAGATCGCCCGCAAAACAGCGATGGTCTTTCAATCCTATGAGCTGTTCAGCCACATGAATGTGTTGCAAAATGTGGCGGAAGGACTACGCACACCACGGCGTTTTCCAAAAAAACTGGCAGAAAAAGCAGCTTTATCTGCCTTAGAAAAAGTGGGTTTGGCAGATAAAGCTATGATGTATCCTAGTCAACTGTCTGGCGGACAGCAACAACGTGTAGGTATCGCCAGAGCGATGGCTTTGACGCCAGAATTATTACTGTTTGATGAACCCACTTCAGCGCTCGATCCAGAACTTGTCGGTGATGTCCTAAATGTCATGAAGCAACTGGCTGATAGTGGGCAAACGATGATCATCGTGACGCATGAAATGCAATTTGCACAAGAAGTCGCGGATAAAGTGATATTCATGGCGGATGGTGTGGTGGTAGAAGCGGGAACACCAGAAGAAATTTTTGAGGATCCGCAAGAAGAACGTACACAGCAATTTTTGACACAAGTACGTTTTCAATTAGCTGTATAGAAGCGAGGCACAATATGGAAAAGGTGAACAGCTCTAGTCGGCTTTGGTCGAAAGATTTTTACTTAGTGATGGTGGTCACGGTACTAGCAATGACAGCCATCACGACCCAAATGGGGACTATGCCGTTATATGTTGCTTCTTTAGGTGGTTCTAAAGCAGTATCCGGCGCCATTGTAGGTGTCTTGGGGCTATCTGCTTTGTTTTGCCGTTTGCCAATCGGTGTGGCATTGGATCGATATGGACGCAAAGTCTTGCTTTGTATGGGATTAGCCATTCTGTTGATTGATTTTAGTTTATTGAATCTGCTGCAGGGGCTATTGATGCTTTTTTGTCTGCGCATCTTGCAAGGGGTGGGCAATAGTTTGCAAGCGACAGCAGCAGCGACGATGGCAGTTGATACGATTCCTGAAGGCAAATTAGCAGTCGGATTGGGGTATTTCAGTATCGCCCAGGCTGTGCCGAGTGCCATCGGCCCGTTGATAGGACTTGCTGTTGTAGAAAATTATGGATTTCCTGTACTTTTTCGGATGGCCGTCTTGTTGAGCGGAACAGCTTTTTTGTTGAGTTTCTTTTTGAAAGAACAGCCCTTTTCACGGAGGAATACGCACTCTGGCGAAGCGAAATCATCGTTACGAGAACTGCTTCGCATCAAAGCGGTTGTGTTTCCTAGCGGTATCCTTTTTTTGATATGCTTTGCCAATTCTGGCGTGGTGGCGTTTATTGCACAATATGCCCTTGAACGTGAGATTATCGGCGCAGGCTATTATTTTACGGTCATGTCGATCATGACGGTCACAACACGGGTCGTATTTCCACGTTTGCTCGCCAAAATCCAAACGGCTACATTGATTTATGGCAGTTTATTATTGATTTTGGTTTCTTTTTGTCTGTTGCCATTTACGACACAGCTCAGTAGCTTGCTTCTGGCCGCGAGTTGTTATGGTGTCGGTTATGCCGGCTTATTGCCTGTGATGAATACGATTGTATTAGAATCGGTGTCTGAGGCGCAGCGAGGGCAAGGGACAGCGGTATTTTCAGCAGCCTTAGATGTAGCTTATGGAGGTGGGGCTTTTTTGTGGGGAATCATCGCCAGTCTTTTTGGCTTTGACATGATGTTTTTTGGGTGTGGTCTGTTTGCTTGTGGGGCGATGATTGTTTATCGCTATTTCCAATTATCTCAGCGTTGATGTTAGGAAATTTAACATAGGATGTAATCTGCAACTTGCGCTTCTGTTGTTTTCTCGATAAACTGAGAAAATAATGAGAACGGGGGATGATTATGGATAACTTAGACCGCAAGATACTGAACATCATGCAGCAAAATGCCCGAGTCACTGTCAAACAGATCGCAGAGCAATGCTTTATTTCATCGCCATCTGTTTCTGTGCGGGTACAAAACCTTGAAACCCTTGGGTATATCCGTTCTTATCAGGCACTGATCGACTACCAAAAACTTGGTTATCTGATCAAAGCGTATGTCCATTGCGCAGTGAATGCCAAAGATAAAGAAGCCTTCTATGCCTATATCGCAGACATCCCAAATGTGATCGAGTGTGACTGTATCACTGGAGATTATTCTATGCTCTTGAAGGTTTATTTTAGTGATACGGTCGTCTTGGATCGGTTTATCACAGATTTGCAATTTTATGGGGATACCAAAACCCACATTGTATTTTCAACGAATGTCGGACCACGAGGGTTGCAAGTGCCAGTCGATGACCAGTGACCCCTGTATATAAAAAAAGCGTGCCTGTCTATGTGAGATAAGCGCGCTTTTTGGGTTTTCAGAATTGATATCCTCGAGAGGGAACTGGCGTCGAGAAAACGATTTGGGTGTTGGTTCGACCGAATTTTTGCAAGTCATTGATAAAGCTGTCCAATGATTTGGTAGAAGGGAAAACGACTTTGATTAACATTGAATAAGGGCCGGTGACACAATCACATTCCAACACATTGGGGATCGCCTGTATGAAAGGATAGAAACTTGCTTTTTGCTGTGGTTCGATCGACAGGTGGATAAATGCTTTGATCGGCAAGCCGGCTTGTTCATAGTCAATCGTCGCTTGATAATACAACAATTGCTCGGTTTCTTCTAAATGTTTTATTCGTTGGGAAACAGCAGGTGCAGTGATGAATAACGCTTCACTTAACTTTTTGATCGATAACCGACCATTTTGCTGCAACAGATTCAACAACTTTTTATCTAGTTCATCCAAATACTTTCCTCTTTTCTGTTTTTGTACTGTTTCTCTTTGTTTTTCAAAGTGAAAGGAATCAATTTCAAGGATTAACAAAGAGATGGCTGAAAAGGCTCGTGTCTTTTTCTCTTATGTGATATTTTATCACATATAATACAAAAAGGGGCGTTTAAATCATGATGAGGATCGAATCAGATACAATTGGCAGTCTACCTATATACGAGGGGGCTTATTATGGTATTCATAGTTATCGCGCAAAAGAAAATTTTGCTTTCACTGATCAAAAAGTTGATCTGACGATGATCAAACAAGTAGCACGTATCAAAGCCGCAGCTGCGCTAGCCAATCAACAATCTGGCACGCTATCCAAAGAAAAAGCACAAATCATTGTGACTGCTGCGGAAGAAATCATCATGGGCAAGTGGGATGAAGAATTTATTGTTGATACATTTCAGGGGGGAGCAGGAACATCCACCAACATGAATGTGAATGAAGTGATCGCCAATCGCGGGTTAGAATTGATGGGGCATAAGAAAGGGGAATATCAATATCTTCATCCTTTAGACGATGTCAATCAAAGCCAATCCACCAATGATGTCTATCCTAGTGCTGGGAAACTGGCTTTGCTTGTATATATTGAACAATTGGATGAAGCGCTGGTACAGTTGATTGACAGATGGCATATGAAAGCGAAAGAATTTCAGCACGTGGCAAAAATGGGGCGAACCCAACTGCAAGAGGCGGTGCCAATGACAGTAGGGGAAAGTTTCGCTGCATATGCCCACAGTTTGACGCGTTGCCGTGAACGGCTGCACCACTTATCGGCAGAACTATTGACCTTAAATATGGGTGGGACAGCCATTGGGACAGGTCTTAATGCGTCCTATCGCTATCAAGAATACCTCTATCAAGAATTGAACCGACGTTTTCCAAGACCCTTACGGCCAGCGAATGACCTGATTGATAGTACACAGCATACCGACAGTTTCGCCTCGATTTCAGGTGGATTAAAAACGATTGCCATCACATTGAACAAAAGCGCCAATGATCTGCGTCTCTTAGCCAGCGGTCCGCGAACTGGTTTTCATGAACTCAACTTGCCAGCAAGACAAGCAGGCTCATCGATCATGCCGGGCAAAGTCAATCCAGTCATTCCAGAAGTTATCAGTCAAATTGCATTTCAAGTGATTGGAAATGACGGTGCCATCACCTTTGCGGCAGCTTCCGGAGAATTGGAATTGAATGCTTTTGAGCCGGTGATGTTCCATAATTTATTTGAATCATGTCAACTGTTGACCAAAGCGTGTCAAATTTTTGCCGATAAATGTGTGGCAGGTATTACCGTCAATGAAACAGCTTGTTCGAAAGCTGTAAATAACAGTACAGGGACTATTACAGCCCTTTCACCGCAAATTGGTTATGAAAAAGCCACTGCTTTTGTCAAAGAAGCATTGGAAAAAAATTGTTCCATCGAGGAGCTATTAAAGCAAGAAGAATTCTTGCGGACAGAAACTTATCAGTAAGGAAAAACTGAAATATCCATATACCTAAAAGCCTAAAAGCATAAAAAAATAAAAAACTTATCTGTAGTAGGGATTTGTGTCTGGTAAAAGACACTCAATCTCGCTGAGGATAAGTTTTTTAGATTTTTGTCAATGAGTCAAACAAAAGTATGGTAATCCATCTTAAAATTTATATAGACAGAATGATATTCAGTTTAACTCAGGAGAGTGTAAAATATTTTGTGTAAATAGAAAAAAGGAAGTCCCTTCTGTAGAATAGAGTCACCACAACACATTCACAGAAGAGAGGACTTCCCTATGAACGATTTTACTACAGAAATTCTAAAGACTCTAGCGAACA